>JAUXFK010000099.1 GCA_030623035.1 Deltaproteobacteria bacterium
CCTGGCCTTTTATGTATGAATTCAAAGTAGCATTCGACAACAACCTTGCCGAAAGAGATCTTCGCATGGCTAAGGTACAACAGAAAATCTCCGGCACCTTCCGAAGCTAGGACGGGGTTAATGCTTTCTGCCGCATTCGAAGCTACATCTCAACGGTTAGAAAAAACACCGTCAATGTCATTGATGCTATTGGGAACGCTTTCCAAGGCTACCCGTTCCTGCCGTCCTCAGGAAGCCCTTGACCCAAATCCTTATCTCTCTCCTGGGTTGTGTGAAAAATGCCTTGAGAAATCTCTCGTTCTCCAAGTCGCTTGCGTATTATTGAAAATTCCAAATTAATAATAAACTTGCCTATCTCGTAAATCCTGTCTAAAATGAACCTGGGTAGTTACGATAAAACAATACAAGGCTCTTTATGTGTTTTAGGTTGATGACCAATATTTCCGGCTTTTGGTGAATTAATGAATGATTTTGTTGCAGAGCTCGTTCCCCGAACAAGCCTAATCGTCCGTCTTTGGAGACAGTAATTCCCTAGTTTTATCAAAGACTATGATCGGGTAGCGCAAGCTATGAGCTATTGTAAAATCTTCATATCAAAGGCCGAAAATGCCCACGCAGGCCACCACTTCAACGCCCGGAGCCCCTCCAAGGTTATGAGTAAGACCCTGTTTTGGTGATTCCAGCTGCCTGGGGCCGGCCCTTCCCAGAAGTTGGTTGTAAACCTCATAGATCATCCTGAGGCCGCTGGCACCCTGAGGGTGCCCAAATGCCTTCAACCCGCCATCGGTATTCACAGGGAGGCTCCCCTCCATGGTAAAGACCCCGTCGTCAACATAATCCTTGGCCTTGTCTCTGGGGCAAAAACCCAGATCTCCGTATATGATCAGTTCAGTAATCGTAAAGCAATCATGGACTATCGCCAGATCCAGATCTTTAAGGGGGTCCTTTATGCCTGCCTGTTCGTAGGCCTGCCCGGAAGCACCCAGGTTCTCATCGAAATGAAGATAGTCGTAGTCGCTTCTGCTTTTTCCCATTCCCGTGCCTGCTGCTATCCCCAGTCCTTTTACCAGGATATGGTCGTCTTTTTTCTTGTATTTTCCCACATCCTCCTTGCGGCATATAACTGCGGCTGCAGCGCCGTCTGTTCTGGGGCAGCAATCGAAGAGCCCTAACGGCCATCCTATGATAGGAGCCTTCATGGCCTGTTCCAATGTAATTTCCCTCTGAAAATGGGCTTTTGGGTGCAGGGAACCGTTGCGGTGGTTCTTTACTGCAATCTTAGCCAGGGTCTCTTTTGTCGCTCCGAATTCGTCAAAATATTTTGTAGCAGCCAGGGCATAGGTCCCAGGTGTCGAGTATCCCGTATTGAATACCGGATGTTCATATCCACCCCCCAGTACCGCATATCCCAGGTCCTTCAGCTTTTCAAATCCTACCACCAGAACCAGGTCATAGGCCATACAAGCTACTGCAAAGAGGGCATTTCTAAGGGCCTCTGTTCCTGTGGCACACATATTTTCAATCCGAGTAACCGGTATATTCTTCAACTTTAGAGGAGCAGCCAAACTCACTCCGCTGGTTCCGCTCTGTAATGTCCCTACCCAGGCTGCTTCGATGTCTGTAGGCTCTATCCCCGCATCCTCGTATGCCTCATAGGCAGCTTCTATTATCAGGTCACCGGGGCTCTTGTCCCACCTCTCGCCGAATTTTGCACAACCCATACCGATAATCGCAACCTTGTCCTTTATGCTCTCCATCTCTATCTCTCCTCACTATTATCGAATTATTAAAGAAAGTTCGAAATCCCAGCAGAAGATATTTGAATTTCTTGAGTTCAGAGAATCCAGAAGCCGGGAGTCAGAATCCGGAATGAAAAGACAATATGAAAAAGAAAATCGGACATCCTCCAACTCCTTCTGATTTAACAAACTGGAATCTACCTTGATTTGGCCATCTTCTCCCCACGTAACGGCCTTGACTTCCAGAAATAGTGGTTTATGCCCATGGCATTGTGCATCTTCCTGAACGTCAACTCTACATCCATGCCGATCTTCACCTCTTTTGGATCACAGTCCGTCATTTCCAGACGCAGCCTTCCCCCGCCTTGTAAATCAACAATTGTAATGACCACCGGCGATTCAGGGCCGGGCGCAAGGTTGTCTACATTAAAGGTAAATACTTTTCCCCTCTTGTCGGAAAGCCTCACTTCTTCAAAATCATCTTTCTTAAGGCATTCATCGCACACTCTCTGAATGGGGAAGAAGATGGTGCTGCATCCCCTGCATTTGCTTCCATATAAACTCAGTATCTGTTTTCTATCCCTCCAAAGCCAGGGAAGGAAAGTGGACCTGGAGGCGCCTGCGGCACTCCCCTTTGTCACCAGATCCCTAAAGCTCAGGTATCTCTCGTAACTCGATAAAGGCTTCCTCAATGAAAGGTAATGGCTGACCCCTTTCCTTTCTCTGATATTTTCTATGTTTTCATTGACCCTCAATATATAAGTATCACATCCGTCTCCATAACTTGCAAACAGGATACTGTCCCCTGGTTTTGCTTCCTCAAGGGCTGAAACAAGCATCATCAAAGAAAAGGCCGAACCTGTATTGCCGATAGAAGAAAACAGGGGCGGTTGAACCTGGGCCTTAAGGTTAAAGCCGAGAGATTTGGCAGCCTTTAAATGGCTTCCCGGGTCAGGACCGTACATCACAACCCTGGTAAAATCCTCGGCCTTAAGTTTGTACTTCTTCATGATGCCGGATACGCCCCTCCGAATAGTCTTTAAGTAACCCTCGGTTATGACAAAACGCTCTTCCCATGATCTGGGGAAAGTATCTTCCTGGGTTCTCCATATATCCATGAATTCACTGGATATTGAATAACTACCTTCAATAGTTACTGCCGGGTTGTCCGAGCCTAAAAGAAGGGCCGCAGCACCGTCACCAAAGAGACGTTCAAATCCGGATTTGGGGGCGCCTATGCGGCAATCGGAAGATATTACGAGCGCTTTCTTTGCGGATCCTGCCTGTACGGCGTCCAGGGCCGCCCTGAAGGCAATCGTTCCGGCCCTTATAGAATTGGCGCAGTCATGTGTGAAGATGTCATCTCGAAGATCAAGGGCAGCGGCTATCATGCTTGAGGCCTGTTTTTCCCTGTAAGGCGCGGTTGTCGTGGCAAGATAAAGTCCATCTACCTCTCTGCGGTCCAACGGGCCTATACAATTAACTCCGGCCTCAACTCCCATGGTAACACTGTCTTCATCATAGTTGGCGACTGCCTTCTCACCTATTGGGGCTGTTTTACCCCATGCCATGGCAATCTCATTCCATCCTAGGCGATACAAGGGGACGTATGCCCCATAAGATACAATGCCGAACATCGTCTTCTCCTTTCAGGTTTTTTTAACCATTCACGGGGTTAAGGTGTCTGGAAACTTTGCCCAACTTACTTATTTTCCGTTCCTTTGTGTTGAGTTTCAAATAACGTCTGCAGATACCTATTTAGTGCCCGAACGAAAACTGCTATTTTCCCCAATTTTTGCGCCTGCCTGTGCGTAGCACGCAGACAGATCATGCTCAGATTTTAATCCTCACCTTCCTTGAACTTAAAAAAACTATCTAGTTTTCGTTCAGACACTATTTAATAGCTGAAGAAATCTCAGGTCTTACTGATCTAAGACATGATTTGCAACGCAAGTTGGAAGAGAAGGAACATTGGAAAACCTGGTTCGGGAGCTGAATAACAAGGTGTCCCTCCGATCCTTCTTTGAAACAGGTGAGCCCATGTCTGACTCAGCAGATAACTACGTATGGAAAAAAGAAGTTGAGAAAAAGTATCATAATTTGTTGAACTGCCTGCCTAAGCTGGACCAGGATATGCATAGGCTGAGAGAGAGTCTGAGGGTGCGCTTTAACACGGCCTTAGACCTTGTGAGGAGCATTAGGTAATGCGAATTATATCTTCTCACAATATACTTTAAACACCACATTGCCCAAGCCGCCATTCCTCACGCTGCTATCCAGGCAACAGGCCTGATTTCGCCACATATCATTGGGGTCGAGATCCGAAAGGATACGATCCATAACCATATAAGTCAGAGGGGCTATGCCGGCAAGGGCCCAAAGGCATACACCGGGGAAGGTTGACTCTTTGGCGTTCAGCATGCAAGCTCCATAGAAGACGTATTTATCTCCTATCTTCGGCAGTAGTTCGCAGTGATCATTGATCTGAATAACCTCTGCTATCATCTTGTAAGATCTGAACTTATGCATCCTGTTTATAAAGGACCAGTGTTGGGGTGTAAGGGCATCGAGTTCACCATCAGTCCAGCCCACATTCTCTGTCATCTTTTGCCTTAAACTGCATATCCTCTCTTCAGGAATTTCCTTGTCTGTCATAACAGTACCCCCTTCATCCGATTTAAACATTCAGCATCTTTCATTTATCCTTTATCATTGACTTTTATTTAGCCTGTTAAACCAATTAGTGTCCATCCAGAAATGAGCAATTTTGTTCAAGGTCAAGGAAGGCGAACATTCGTTACATTTCCGTATATCATGAACCGGGGTTCCATACAAAGGGTTTGCGAATATTGTTCAATCTGAAAACGCTAGGACCGCCCCGGAGGAATATGCTTCGCATTCCACAGGGCAGGGAGGAATAGCAGTGCCTATTTTGAGGATATTCTCACCTCCTTCTTTATACCGTATTTCTCCATCCTCCTGCGGAGGCTGTTTCTGTTTATTCCCAGCAACCCGGCCGCTTTCACCTGGTTTCCTTCCGTCCTTTTCATTGCCTTTACTATAAGCATCTTTTCCATATAAGAGATCGCATCCAGATTCTCTTTTGACGAGAGGAAGAAAAGTCTGTCGAGGAACTTATCTAAAGAATCGGACAATCCTTTAATGGGTTCCCCTTCTTTCCCCAATGGGTGAACCACGTTGATGCCCTCTCCAAAAGACAAGTCTTCAAAAAAAATCACTTCCGACTTACACGTAACTATAGCCTTCTTTATAATGTTTTCCAGTTCTCTTACATTTCCCGGCCATAGATAACCCATCAATGCCTTCAGCGCCAATGAATCTATATCTTTTACTTCCTTTTTTAACTCTGCCTTCGATTTCTTTATGAAATACCTTACCAGGTCCGGTATATCCTCTTTCCTTTCCCTTAAAGGGGGAAGGTGAATTGACGCTACATTTAAACGGTAATATAAATCCTCTCTGAACTTTCCTTCTGCAATCGCCCTTTTTAAATCCATGTTTGTGGCGGCTATTACCCTGATGTCAACTTTTATAGTCTCATTTCCACCAAGTCTCTCAAAGGCCATCTCCTGCAACACTCGGAGCATCTTTGCCTGAAGAGAAAGGGACATATCCCCGATTTCATCCAAAAATATGGTGCCCCCGTTCAACTGTTCCAGCTTTCCGATCTTTTTTAACCTGGCATCCGTAAAGGCCCCTTTTTCATAGCCAAACAACTCCGATTCGAGAAGATTATCCGGTATGGCAGCGCAGTTCATGGCCATAAAAGGTCTGTCTTTTCTCATGCTGTGTCTATATATAGCTCTGGCAACGAGTTCTTTTCCTGTTCCGCTCTCACCTGTCAAAAGGACCGTTATGTCTTTCCCCGCCACCTGACCTATTGATTTGTACACTTCCTGCATCTCAGGAGAATCCCCCACCATGAGGTCACCGTTCGGTTCATGATCCTGTGAAGGGGATATGGTGACGTTTCGCTTCATCATCTCTGTCATTGACAGGGCATTTGATATAGTCGTCTTCATCCAGTCGATATCAAAAGGCTTGAGGGTATAATCGTATGCTCCCAACCTGATAGCCTCAACAGCGGTCTCCATAGTTCCATAAGCAGTCATTACTATAACATGCAGTCTCGGTTCCATGATCTTGATCTTCTTTAGCACAGCGAGTCCGCCCATTCCAGGCATCCTTATATCCATTATTACAAGATCCGGGATCTCTTCATTGAGGAGTTCAATAGCCTCCTCTCCGGAAGAGGCCGAAAGTATGCAATAATCCTCAGAAAAGACCTTCCTGAAGGAATAGTGCACATTGGGTTCATCATCGACGATCAGTATCTTTTTCATGCTTACAGCTCTATGGGTAAGTGTAGCGGTTATCAGTTATCGGTTCACAGTTAACAGTTAATCACAACTTTACGTGAAGTCAAGATGTTTTCTCAAAAAAGGACTAAGTAGATAAAACTCAACAATTAGATGAAACTTAATCCTACAACGATACTTAAGGTGATTGCCTGGGCAACATATTAAATCTTCTCTTTCGGTGCGAAAGATATGCTGAATGCTTCTTTTTCTGTATCCATAAAACCAACTCAATGGCTGTATTGACATCATAACGTCTCAGCGGCAGAACTATTTCTAAAAGAACTCTAAGTTGCGATAGTGTAATAGATGGTGCTTTTTTCCCCCAATCGTATTTTAAGGTGCCAGAGAAAAAAGTGAGCAAGAATACTTGTTAAAATATGATGGTGCCATCCTCTGTATTTACGAACTTCGTAGTGATCCATGCCAAGTTCAGACTTGGTTTCCTCGAAGCACTGTTCGATGGCCCATCTGATGCCGCTTAACCAAACGAAAAGGCTTAGTCTGGTACTAGTTGGGGCATTGCTCAAATAATGTTTGTAGACAGGTTGATCCTCGATAGTACGCCGGATAATCAGCCATACGGTTTTCTGAGACAAATCATTGTTTGATAGGATGATCCTCCTTATTGTAAATTCATACTCTATAGGCCCCTTTGTGCCTTCAGAGACTTTTCGTCTATACCAGAAGTAATCGTTGATGTTCATGGCCAGGGTTCTGACGGTTATGGGCTTTTTTTCGGTTTTTTCTAAAACCGTTCTTGAACGGATCTCTCCCTTATATTTATATTGTTTTTCTCTGGTAATTGGTCGTTTAAGCCAGCATCTTGAATCTTCCGGTACCTGTACAAAATAGGTCGTGCTGACACAGGATTCTATAGCTTCAATGAAATCCGGACTTGTGCCATACAACGAATCGCCCAACACATATTTGAAAGGGAGAATTCCCTCTTCAACGATGTTTTTAAACATTTCAACAGCCAATTGGGGCTTGGTCTTAAATTCAATATCCTCAGGCAATTTACACTTTTCACGTCGTGGTTTGTAATCATCTGAAAACCATTTCTGTGGAATGAATAATCGCTTATCTAACAGCGCGTATCCATACGGTGATGCATAAGCTGAAAAAACACCAACCTGGGAGTTTTCAACTTTGCCGATACTGCCGCAGTATTGTCTACCAACGCCGATGGAGTCATTCCCTTTTTTAATGAATCCGCTCTCATCGAAAATCAGGACGCCATCGGGTGTACCCATATCTTCATTGATGAGATTATGATACTTATTTAATATTTTATCCTCATCCCATTCTGCATCGCTTATAAAGCGCTGCATGGGACGAACATTGCCGTCTTCAACGTTTAACGCAATCGGTTCGATAGACTTTCTTTCAAGCTCACTGAATTGACCGACCATGTAACGAAAAAAATGACCTCTAGATTCGCTACGGTGAAAACAGTCACTGAATACTTCGTGAAACCCTTTGAGTTCATTTGTAAAGTTTTTAACATCATCGCTGGATACAGTAAACTTAGGAACAGGAAATAGATGCTCTTGGTTTCGAATTTGTGGTAACATAATCTGCCTCCTTTTGGTTTTAGTTTCGGAGTATAACAGATTACGTGGCCATAATCAATAATAAATATATTTAAGTATCGTTGTAGGGTTAGTTTCTGCCATAAATATCATTTTTGTTTGACATCCGGATTGGGTATCATAAAATCTCTGATAACCCGTGCCAGGTCGTGATATCCGCTGATGAACTGGCGCAGAGTCCGCCTTGTGGGCCCATATTCGTCGAACTCATCTATTTTCATACCTTCTTCTTCATAAGCCTTCCGAAAATCAACAAATTTATTGGACAATACCTCGATGATCTTTGGATCAACAGGTGTATCCATTCGCGGTATTATATCTATATCGGAAGCATTAAACCTTTTTTGCCACTGCTGTGTTATCGAGACGACCACCTCTCCTCCGATAAATTCAGACCAGTGCATATGGTTCCGAAAAGCAGCAGATAATAGCCGAAATTGGTAGCCACGCTCCTTATAAATTCTATAGGCCTTTTTCATGACAGCCACGCCTGCCCATTCCAAGTAGCCCGGATTGGTAATTATATTGTCCCGATTAGCTACCACCTTTAACCAATCATCAAGACGTCCCACCATGATCGTACATACAGGACCCATCCGGGATGTATCCTTACCCTCTCTTTCTCGCCGTTTTAATCCGCGTTCCACCGCTTCTGCCACTGCCAAGGCTTGTGGTACGGTAAAACAGATTGTGGCATTAATGCTGACTCCCCTATAGGTTGCTTCCTCTATCGCCTCTACCCCCGCCTTTGTTACTGGTATTTTCACAATCATATTGGGAGCCAGACTGTTGAAATGCACAGCCTGCTTGACAATAAGCTCAGAATTCCGGTAGTATTTTGGATCGGTTTGAATAGATAGCCGTCCCTTCTTTCCATTTTCGCGATCAAAGGTCGGTTTCAATAATTCAGCACCCTTGACAGATATCTCTTCGATTAACTTCCAGGTGATATCATCCTCTGTCGCAGTGGGCAGCTCTTCAATAATCTGGGCGATCCTGCCTTTCCATAGCTGCATCTCCTTTTTTAGCACCGCCCCAACAATTACAGGATTGCTCGTAGCTCCTACAGCGCCATTATCTATTGCATAATTCAATTCCTCTATTGAGCAGGAGTCATTCCAGAAATCTGTGCTGGTGGTGCAAACCATTTTATGTAAAGGACTTTTATAATTTTGTTCATTCATCTATATGCCTCCATTAATGTGTTACTTTTTTACTTTATCTATTGAACTCATGTAACGGACAGCCTGCTCAGCAGCCTTATAATCATCAGGTTCTGGCAATACCTCAATGCCTATCGGTCCGGTATACTTTATTTTTTCCAAAGCGGATAAAATTTGGGGGAAATTAATATGCCCCCAACCAGGAGCTAGCCTGTTACTATCTGCAAAGTGTATATAGCCAATAGAGGAGCCTGCTGTGCTAATGCTCTCTTCAATAGATCGCTCCTCAATATTCATGTGAAAAGTATCAGGAAGAAGCTTGAGATGATTACTTCCGATTTCTTCGATTAGGTCCAGGCCCTCATCTAAGGTATTTATTACATTTGTTTCATATCGATTAACTGGTTCAAGAAGCAGTATAACCCCTTTGCCCTCTGCATATTTAACACAGACATTCAGGGCGAGCTTTCCCCTTTCTTCCAGCTCGTCAATTTTTTCACTTTGAGCAGTTATCTTTCCCCTGATTCCTCCTATTATTACCGTGCTTCCCAATCTGGCAGCGAAATCTATGTGCCCTTTTAGTCTTTCTATTGTTTTCTGTCGCTTATCTTCTTCCTCACTATATAGAGAGTACCCATCAGTATAATAAGTCTGACCGGTAGCGATCGCATAAACCTTAAGGCTGAGTTCTTCCAGTTTGTCCATCAACCATTCCTGCTTGATTTCACGGGAATCTAATAGGCTCAATTCTACTCCGGAATAGCCCAGATGCTTGGCATTCTCCATGCCTTTGATCAGGTTTCCTGAAAAAAGGAGGGGGCCAAATTCAGATTTGTTAGGTGAAAGACTTACGCCGATGTCAAACATATTTCCCAATTCCTGCTTGGCATTTCTTAAGGAACAAATTCAACCTTGAGTGCATCCGGTTTATAAGCCTGTTTCAAAGCCTCCCTACATTGATCCAGAGGAAAACGATGGGTAATTAATTTTTCCCAGGGAAAATTCTTCCGATTTCTTATCATCATATCGAAATGCGCATAATACATATCGTGAGGGTGGTTCACATTTCCGATA
>JAUXFK010000032.1 GCA_030623035.1 Deltaproteobacteria bacterium
CCCTCGATAGACAAGGTCAGGGCCGTTGACTCACCGCATACAAAGGCTCCAGCGCCCTGGAATATCTCAATATCGAAATCGAAACCCTTCCCCAGGATGTTGCTGCCGAGAAACCCATTTTCCTTTGCCTGTTGTATGGCGATTTGCAACCTCTTGATTGCCAGTGGATATTCCGCTCTTACGTAAATATAACCCTTGTCTGCGCCAATGGTATACCCGGCGATAATCATCCCCTCAAGCAAGGCATGAGGGTCGCCTTCTATGAGAGAACGATCCATAAATGCTCCAGGATCCCCCTCATCCGCATTACATACCACGTATTTTTCTTCACCTGGCGCATTTCGGCCTGCTTCCCACTTACGGCCTGCAGGGAAACCGCCCCCTCCTCTTCCACGCAAACCCGACATTTTGAGTTCTTCAATTATCTGATCCGGTGTCATCCCAAGTGCCTTCACAAGACCGGTATATCCATCGTTAGCCAGGTAGTGGTTTATATTTGTTGGATCAATAAAGCCACAGTTCTTAAAGACCCTTCTCTTTTGAGGTTTGAATCCGGGTGTATCGAAAAGGTATGGTATTCCCTCAATTCGGTCATCTCCGATAGTTCCCATAGCATGTTCAGGCATGGGATTGTCATTCACAAGATAGTCTTCAATGAGTTGTGCGACTTTTTCGTTTGTGATATTGCGATAACAAATACCTGGACGTCCGGGTTTGACAATATAAACCAAAGGTTCAGCATAGCATGGGCCCATACAACCCACCTCAATCACATTAGCGCTGACACCTTTGTTTTTTAGCTCTGTATGAAATGCCTCAAGGACATCCAATGCCCCTGCAGAACGACCACATGTAGCAGAACCAACGCAAATCAGTATTTTATCGCTTTGCTGCAGTGCTTTCCATTCTTCCTTCGCACTCTGCATGATTCCATCAAGGTTCATCCGCTTTTCCTCCCGGCAAATATATCTGCAACCTTCTTGGTCGTCAATTTGGCCTCAACCTTATCATTTATCATAATACATGGAGCCAATGCACAACAGCCTATACACGCCACGGTTTCCAATGTGTACTCCATATCTTCAGTAGTCTCTCCCTCTTCAACACCCAACTGTCTTTCCGTTTCTTCAAGAATTCGTTCTGCACCTCGAACATGACATGCCGTTCCCCGGCATACCATAACCGTGTTTTTGCCCATTGGAGTAAACCTGAACTGGGCATAGAATGATGCCACACCATAGACACGACTCTCAGGCACACGTGTATATTTGGCGATTCTTTGCATTGCCTCTTCCGGCAGGTATCCGAATTCACGTTGAACATGTTGTAAAAGCGGAATAAGTTCCGCAACCTTAGGTTCGTGTGATGATAAAATCATGTCAATACGCTCTTCCATATTCCTTCCTCCTACCAATTCTCCTGCTGGAGGCGACAGTCCAACCACTTTCTTAGCCGCTTATCCAGCTTGCCAATATGTACTTCTATCCAACGGACATCGCCGCTGGAAAGTGCAGCTTTTTCTTCCCAAGTCAGACCATAGCCTTTAAGAGCCTTGGCAGAGTCATCTGCCTATTGGGCGAGAAAGCTATCATCTTCCGCTGCCTTCTTTAACATTGCCAATACCGGCTCTTTGCTCATCGTTTTTTCCTTTTTCACTTTATGACTTTACAAAAGACTGAAAAAATCCACCATAGACTTCTTTATCACTTCAAATACAATCGCCTTAGAGATCAGTGAGTACAATTATTTCATGTCACCACAGATCTGACAGGGATTGCTATCCCTCAAAGATCTGTGTCAACATCCGGTCCTCTGAGTCCCCCTTGTTAAGGTAGAGGGTACGGATTGTTGTTCCTTCAATCGCATTAGCTTCGTACTTATATCACATAGTTCCCGCAAAAAAGACACCCTTCTTGGAAGTCTCTTTCAATAAGGCACCTATTTCCAACTCATTAATATCTATATCCAATTCTTTAGCCAATTCCACTATGTATCCTGGAAGTTGAGGCCTCATAGATAACACGATCATATTAAACTCTTCTTCTGTAACATCCCCTTTATTGCTCCACTCCAAACAGAGATTTTTACTCCCTTGAACCTCTCTTATGGCCTTGACAACTCCCCTCTTAACTGTAATCCCAGGGATATTGTCGTAATTTCTTTCTAATTCCTTAACATACGCGTCTTCATCCGGACAAAAGAAGGCTATTTCTAAGCTGTCAACCTTTTTCTTCGCCATCATAGCCTCATGTATAGCAAAATTCAGGGCATCAACGCCGCCTTCCTCTGTGCAAATAAACCCTATTTTCGCGGGTATCTCTCCATCGAAAGGTCGGATCAACATGCCGCCATAAGGACCATCATCGCTCAAGATACGCTCAAATTCGATGTCAGTGGCTACGTTTACATATCTGCCATAGCCAAATTTTTCTGAAGGAAGGGTATAAACCCTCTCGACTCCATGGGTAAGTATCACAAAATCAACACTGAGGTCAAGCATTTCATCAGCCTGTCCAAAATCTATAGCGTCTTTGTCACACTCGGCCAAACAAAGCCCGCATCCAAGACACCTTCGGCAGCTCAGACACCTTCTTGCCTCCTCAACCGCTGCATCCTCGGCAAATCCAAGATCAACTTGATTAAAGTTGTTTATCCTCTGCTCAACTGGAAGCTCATTTACCGATTGACGCTCCTTGGGGATATCCGTAAATTCCAGTATGTATCTTTTTCTCTCTTCCACCATATTCGGTTAGCCTCTTCCAAGAAGTTGCTCAACAAGATGTATGGTTACCCATGAGCGCACCGGCTATTGCATGGCCAGACTCCTGAGATAGATATCAATAGACTTGGCTGCCTTCTTACCAGCCGCGATGGCTCCAATGGCTATCCACGGGCCCGTCTGACAATCGCCTCCGGCAAAAACCCCTGGCATATTTGTTCCCAGGCTATCAGGGTTTACTTTTATCGTCCCTCTCTTTGTCAACTCAATCCCAAAACCCCGTTCGATAAAAGATGTATCAGGGGCCTGCCCGATAGCCGGCATTATCGTGTCAAGTTCCATTACAAATTCGGAACCTTCAACCGGTATCGGACTTCTCCTTCCAGACGCATCGGGTTTCCCTAACTCCATCCTGACGCACTTGAAACCCGTCACCTTGCCATCCGAACTTAATACCTCCAGAGGGGCAACAAGGAACTCTACATTAACCCCTTCTTCCAGTGCTGCCTCTACTTCCTCATCACTGGCCGGCATCTCCTGTCTGGACCTCCTGTAAAGTATGGCCACTTCCTTTGCACCCAGTCTGAGAGCACATCTGGCAGAATCTATAGCGACATTTCCCCCGCCTATAACAGCCACTTTCTTGCCCACCTCAACCGGACTCCCCAGGTTCAAATCCCGCAGGAAGGTAACCCCGGAAAGAACCCCTTCGGCATCTTCTCCCGGTATCCTCATCCCCAGGCTTTTATGAGCGCCCACAGCGATAAATATGGCTTTATAACCCTGGCTAAAGAGATCTTCGATAGCGATATCTTTCCCAATAGACGTATTATATTTGATCTCCACACCCAAGGCCGTTACTGCTCCTATCTCCTTTTCCAGGATGTCCCTCGGCAATCTATAATCCGGTATACCGACTGCCAGCATCCCTCCGGGACGAGGCAACGCTTCAAAAACGGTTACTCCATAACCGAGCACTGCCAGATCATGAGCACATGTGAGCCCTGCCGGACCTGATCCAATAACGGCTACCAACTCGCCTTTACCTTCCGGCTTTACAGCTTCCTGTTTAGGTTTGGTATGGTCGTGTATTTCCTTATCAGCAACAAAACGTTTCAAATCTCTTATGGAAAGGGGATAATCCACCTTTCCCCGGTTACACACATCTTCACACGGATGGGGACACACATACCCACAGATGGACGGGAAAGGCAGCACCTCTTTTATCAGGGCAAGGGACTCTTCAAACCGGCCATCCGCAATCAAACCGATGTAACCTCTGATATCAAGGTTCACCGGGCACGACCTCTGACAAACCGGGGTCTCCTTGACTATATTGTATGATGAGTCCACCTGATTAAAAAAATCTATCGCAGTCCTGAATGACAAACCCTGATCTTCATCATCCCAGAGGTTTATCGGACAAACCTCGATGCAGGCTTTGCAATCATCGCACTTCTCTTCAATAATCCGGGACGCCCTTTTCTTTATCCGTATGTTAAACTTTCCGTCACCGTCTTCAACCTTCTCTATGTCGGCATTGGTAATTATACTGATATTCTTCTTGCTCTTTACCTTTTTCAGGTCCGGGGACACAAAATCCACGGTACCTGAGTCTTTATCGTACAAAAGTCTCTCGCCGCCGATACCCGGTGAATCCTCAACCAAATAGACCTCATTGCCGGCTTCAGCTTGCTCTAACGCCAGATTAATGCCGCTTAATCCCCCACCAACGACCAACACAGACTTTTTTCCCATTTGAAAATCCTATCCTTGGAGGCTATATAATGGGGAGACGCCATCTGTGCCTTCCAGACGGACAACCCCCTTTCTTCTCAAACCGGCTATATACCTCAACACCCTGTGCGGTGGCAGGTCTATCCTTTCCGAAACGTCTCTAACCGATAAAGGTCTTTCTTGCAGCAACAACTGTATTTCCTTTACCGAAATCTCATCCATTAAGATACCATCCAGAAGCCTGCCTATCTCATGTCGGGTGAATCGCTCCCCGTACTTATTGCCCTGATCCATAAATTCCGTCTTTTTCCCGATAACCCATCTCAGCTTTTCACTTTCAACTGCCGCCTTTGCCGCTTCAAGTCTAAATTTGAGCACCTCTTTATCCTCTTTAATCTCTCTCCCCAAAGGGCCTATCTCCCTTATCCTTTTGGTAAACCCTTCGGCCAATTCTACGAATCGAGCCCCTTCAGCAGATGATAGGTGTCCAAAATAAAGCCTATCCGAGTCAATGCCGATGATTTTCATTAACCGACTTGTCATATCTATCTTGTTTGCGGCCTCAATGTTACCTGTAACGTAATGACACTCGCCCTCCCTGCACCCAAGGATGAGCACGCCGTCAACCCCATGAAGGAAAGCCTCAAGTATCATCGAAGGATCGATCCTTCCCGTACACATAACCCGTATGGTACGAATATCCGGGACATATTGCATCCTCGCCACCCCGGCGAAGTCAGCGGCTCCATAGCCTCACCAGGTACACGCAAATGCCAGTATCTTTATATGGTTCTCTTCAGCCATCTTTACTTACTTTCTTGTATAGGTTTTCAGGCATCCTTCATCAAAGCTATAAAGTAGTTTACACTTTCGTATTATAGCTTTCTGAAATAGACAGCCCGACACGGATTCAACGGTGGTCAAATTTTAATCCGTGCAGCTGTTTGAGCTTCTTAGTGAGCGTTAAGAAAGGACAGGGGGAAAGCCCTGTTTTCTTGAATGCAAGAAACACCTTATGACCCGGCAACAGCGGCTATCTGGGCGCTTATCTGCTCGTTGCTGAAATGGTTCATCTTTATCGCTCGATGATAACAGGTAGAACCACAGACCCCGCAGCCTTTACATGCTACGGAGATCATGTTCGCCTTCTTGCCCTTAGGGGTTTCTATTATCTCTATGGCCCCATACGGACACAAAGCAGCACACAGGCCACATCCCACACAGAGGTCCTCATCCGCAAGGGTCGAAACAATGGGATCGACCTCGACGAATCCCCTTGTCAGGTGGATAGATGCCCTTGCCACAGCGCCCATGGCCTGGGAAATGCTCTCCCTGACATCAGCAGGCCAGTGGGCACTCCCACACAAATATATACCATCAGTAGCAAAATCAATGGGCCTCAACTTCACATGAGCCTCAAGGAAAAAACCGCTCTCGTCAGTAGGAACCCTCAATAATCTGGAAAGAGCCGTTGCATCCTCTCTCGCAATCATAGGGGTGGATAAGACAAGAAGGTCATACCGTAGCTCTACTTCTCTTCCCAATGCCTGGTGGTACACTTTAATGCTTCTATCTCCCATTGCGGGCGGTTTAGCCGTATCACAGTTGACAAACCTTACCCCTACTTCCTTTGCCTTTCGAAGGAGGGCTTCGCCCTCAACCCCATAACACTGGATATCTTCATACAAGATGAAGATATTCGTTCCGGAATTTGCTTCCTTGATAAGGGTCGCGTTTTTGATCGCAGTCATACAACATATCTTGGAGCAGTAATTCCGCTTTTCAATTCTCGCCCCGACACATTGTACCATCACGATACTGCCGACGCTAAGGTCTCCTCGTTTTAGCCTCTTCTCCAATTCCAACTGGGTTATAATGTTCTGCCCGTCATAATTGTAAAGTCCCCACGGTTCGAGGACGGAAGCGCCCGTTGCCACAACAATCACACCGCAACTGATATCAAGACTCTTACCGTCGTCGACGTCTACACACACCTCATAGTTTCCCACATACCCCTTTACGCTCTTTATAACACTAGATGTATGAATCTCGATGAGAGGGCTCGATGTCGCATCGCTGATCTTCTGCTCTATTACGTCAGAAGCCTTAATATTGTAAGGATAGAGCATGTAAAGGTCGTTGAGTCTTCCCCCGGGCTTTCTCTCTTTTTCTATAAGTACGACTTCAAATCCCCTTCGACTAAAGGAAACAGCCGCTGTCAGGCCGGCAACCCCTCCGCCGATGACCAGTACTCTTGTATTGACGTTCGCAACAATGGACTCTTGAGCCTCAAGCAACGCTGCCTTGGCAACACCGATCCTCACCAGGTCTTTTGCCTTGTCCGTTGCCTTTTCTCTGTCCTGCATGTGAACCCAGCTACAATGTTCCCTTATATTCACCATCTCAAAATAAAATGGGTTAAGGTCTGCCTCTACGCACGCCGACCTGAATGTAGGTTCATGGGTTCTCGGGGTACAAGATGCGACCACGACTCGCGTCAAATTATTCTCTTTGACCCCATTCTTGATTTCCGTTATACCGGTTTCAGAACAAGAATAGAGATTCTCTTTGGCAAATACCACGTTAGGTAATGTCCTTGCATACGTCACTACCTCTGGGACATCCAAAAAACCTGCGATATTCGAGCCACAATCACATACAAAGACGCCGATCCTCACCTCTTCCAAATCTAATACTCCTTCACATTAGCAGCCTGCATTATCTCCGCCGCAAATGCCGCCGCACCGCTAGCCTGTGTCACTGACTCAGGGATATCAATAGGCCCCTGGCAGGCCCCACAAAGAAATATCCCCGGCACTGAAGTCGATAACGGGTGAATCATTTCTGATCTGATAAAACCATGTTCATCGAGATCGACACCCAGGACCGTAGTTAACTCTTTGCCCCCCTCACTCGGAACGGAGGCCGTAGCTAAAACAGCCATATCCAGTGTTAGATGCTTTACCTTGCCTTCCTTGATATCCTCATACCAGACGATTGGATTTTCCTCTTCATCCTGGGTTATTTCTCCAACCCTTGCCTTGATATATTTGATGCCGTACTGGTTTTCACCCCGTTTCCTATACTCGTGGAAACCCTTACCCATAGCCCTCAGGTCATTATAGAATATATAAACCTCGGATTCCGCATCGTGCTCCCGGGTCAGGATCGCCTCTTTTATTGAGTGCATACAGCAAAACCCGGAACAGTAGTCACGGTTTCTCAGATCCCTGCTGCCCACGCACTGGATAAACCCTACCCTCTTTGCCAACCTCCCATCAGACGGTCTTTCAAGATGCCCACCTGTGGGACCGCTGGCGCTCATGAGTCTCTCGCACTCCAGGCTAACCACAACGTTCTTAATCCTGCCGTACCCATAATTGCTTAAACCCGAAGGGTCAAATAGGTCATATCCCGTGGCCAGAATGATTGCCCCTGCATCGATTTCTACAAGCTCATCTTCCTGGTTAAAATTCACCGCATCTGCAGGACAAACCTTTTCACATAAACCACAGGGCTTTTTCTTCTTTCCCGCCCCCTTCTTAATCCGTATGCAGTTTTCTTTGTCTATGGTATAAACGGATGGAATACCCTGAGCGAAGTGTTTGTATATCGCCTTTCTCAAATTGAGCCCCATATTGAACCGATCAGGTACCTTGACAGGGCATTTCTCGGCACACTGACCACACGCAATACACTTGTCCTCATCGACCAGTCTGGCCTTTTTTCTTACCTTAACCTTGAATTCTCCTACCCCGCCACTTAACCCTTCAACTTCGCTGTAGGCTAGGAGTTCTATATTCGGATGTCTGCCTGCATCCAGCAGTTTCGGAGAAATTATTCAGATTGCGCAGTCGTTTGTGGGGAAGGTCTTGTCGAGTTGCGCCATCTTTCCACCTATACTCGGCTCTCTCTCCACCAGAAGGACGTGGAACCCTGCATCCGCCAGATCCAGCGAAGCCTGGATACCTGCGACCCCTCCCCCAATCACGAGAACATCTTTAGCCATGTAGATATCTCCAATTGAACCAATATACTATTTTCTAAGTGAACTAAAGTGCCTAAAATTAAAATTATCTCGTAACCGTTCATAGTGGTGTGTGGGCAAAGATCATTTTCTTTATTGTTAATAACTTTAGCTCACTTTAGGCACTCCTCATGAGTAATATTCTATTAAGCCAAGCTTTCTGCAACCAGATCCGTGATGTCCTTTATACGGATTTTAAGATCTGCATTATACTTGGCGCAATTCAGATGGATCTCGCATTTAGGACAGGCCGTTATAAGCGCATCCGCCCCGGTTTCCTCTGCTTCTTTGAGCCTTTCTGTCTGAATTTTTTTGGAGCAACCGGAACAATTGACCCAGCCACTGGTACCGCAGCACACGGCATCAACCCTGTTTCTCTCCATCTCTACGAGTTCTATGCCGGGGATACTCGAGATTATTTCCCTGGGCTCTTCGTATATTTCAGCGATCCTCCCTAAGGAACACGGATCATGAAAGGTGACTTTTTTGTAATCTACAGAAGCATTCTCCAAAAACTTCAGCTTGCCTTCCCTCAACTCATCTGCAAGGATTTGACACAACTGAATCACCTCAATGTCCTGTTCTCCCAAAAAACGGGGGTAATCCCTTTTAAGTGTTACATATCCTTCCGGGCAAACACAGATCACCTTCTTTGCCCCACTTTCCTTTATGGTCTTCAGGTTGAGCTCTGCCAACCTCTTAAACCCTTCTAAATCCCCATTCCATAAGAGGTCATGTCCGCAACACCTTTCATTATTACTAACAACCGGCTTTATCCCTATTTTATTGAGTATCCGAACAGTATTCCTCGCCCTTTCGATGGAGCGTATCCCAACATCACAAAGCCCTCCCTCGCCGAATACAAGATCAAAGTAAGGTAGGCACCCGACAAAATAGAAATATTCACCCGCATCCGCAACCTCAAGATCATCCGTAATCCAAAAATTTCTGTCCTGTTTGAGATTCAAAGACTGGAGTTCCATTATGGTATTCAATATTCCGTCATGGGCAAGAAGGCCTTCTTTCCCTTTTGAAAGGGCCTCCATCCTCATCTCTCTAACGAAATTAAGATAATCCACACCTGAAGGGCAGCGACTGGCGCATCTCCCACATATCAAACAGGACCAGAGGTCTTTATCACTTATGATCTCGTCCCCGAACCCAAAAAGCGCCTTTTCTACCAGCAGCCTGGGGGAAAATGAGGGTATGACCCTGGCAACCGGGCAACTCGATGTACATACGCCGCATCCCAGACAGTAATACGCCTTTGTGTCCTTTATAATCTCTTCTAAGCTCATCCTTGCGATTTCCCCGAGAGAGGCCCCAACTCCCTGACTTGCTCCGTAAATTCCGTTACCACATCCGCAAACCTGCCCCCTTCAGAAGCCGACACCCACTCCAGACGAAGCCGCTCTTTTCCAATGCCCAGGATTCCTACTAACCTCTTCACAACATCCATGATCTTTTCACACTTTAGGTTGCCCGCTATGTAGTGACAATCCCCGGGATGGCACCCAGCCACCAAAACACCGTCAGCTCCATTCTGAAAGGACTTTAATATGAAGGCCGGGGTGACTCTCCCCGTGCACATTACCCGGATTATCTTTATGTTTGGCGGATACTTGATCCTCGACGTGCCAGCAAGGTCAGCCCCTGCATAGGAACACCAATTACACGCAAAACCCACTATATTTGGTTCGAATCCTTTATTCACTTGAAAGGTCCTTATATCACAGCCTCTATCTGAGAAAAGATCTGCTCGTTCTTGAAATGCTTCATAGATATAGCCCTACAAGGGCAGGCAACAGCACAGGCGCCACAGCCTTTGCACAGAGAATCATTCACTTCTGAAACCAAAATACCCGGCTCAGCCTCTTGCAACTCAGGGGCGCCGTATTCGCAAGCCTCCACACATCTACCACAGCCGCGGCAAATAAATGGATCCACGGAAGCGATGATTGCCTCCACCTTTACCTTTCCCTGGGACATCTTTGTCATCGCAGAGGATGCCGCGCCCTTTGCCTGGGCAACAGTGTCCGGGATATCCTTTGGACCCTGGCAGCATCCCGCAATATAGATTCCATCGGATGCGGTATCAACCGGACGGAGCTTCGGATGGGCCTCAAGCAGGAAGCCGTCCGGGGATTGGGATATCTTCAGCAGGTTCATGAGTTCTCTTACGTCTGCCCTGGGAACAATACCGGTGGCCAGCACCACTAGATCGGCTTCCACATCAATCGGTTCCCCAAGAAGGGTATCTTCCGCCATTACCAACAACCGATCACCCTTTTTGATGATTTCAGAGACGTTTCCCCGTATATATCTCACACCTTCCTCTCTGACCCTGTCGTAGAACTCCTCAAAACCCTTGCCAAACGCCCTTATGTCTATGTAAAATATCGTCAACCTTGCGTCAGGCAGCTTTTCATGTATGAGGTACGCCTGTTTTGCGGTATACATGCAGCAGACCCTTGAACAATACTCATTCCCTACGCTCTTGTCCCTTGAGCCCACGCACTGGACAAAGACAACATCTTTAGGGTCTTTCCCGCCTATAGCGATCTTCCCCTGTGTCGGTCCACTGGAGGATACGAGCCTTTCAAACTCCAGCCCGGACAGAACATTATCGTAAAGACCGTAACCGTATTCGGGTTTTTCAGTGGCATCAAAAAGGTCAAAGCCCGTTGCCACCACTATGGTTCCGATATCGAGTTCTACGATCTCCTCCTTCTGTTCAAACTCGACGGCATCGGCCGTACAGGCATCCTTGCATGCCGGCGATTTCCCACACTTCCCCTTTGTGAGGAACAAACAATGCTCGGCATCTATGGTGTATTTGGACGGAACAGCGTATGGAAAGGGTATATAAGAAGCCGATCTCTTTCCCATACCCACATCGAATTCGGAAGTTATCCTGCCTTTCAGCCTGCATGCCTCTGCACACAACCCGCAGCCGGTACATCTGTCCATGTTGATATATCTCGGTTTTTTCTTCACTTTCACATTGAAATTGCCTATATATCCCCCTACCTCAATCACCTTCGAATATGTCAAGAGTTCGATATTAGGATGTCGCTCTACCTCAACCATCTTTGGTGTCATGATGCAGGCTGAACAATCAAGCGTGGGGAAGGTCTTGTCCAGTTGGGCCATATGTCCGCCTATGGAAGGCTCTCTTTCCACAAGGTACACCTGAAATCCCGCATCAGCGATATCCAGCGAGGCCTGAATGCCGGCTATGCCTGCGCCGATCACCAAGGCCCGGGGCGCAATCTCCACCTCTTTCTCCTCCAGGGGTTCAAGGAGCGACGCCTTTGCCACCGCTGAGCAAACGAGTTTTACCGCCTTATCGGTAGCATCGGCCTTGTCTTCGTGAACCCAGGAACATTGTTCCCTTATATTCGCTATCTCAACACAATATGGATTGAGTCCGGCCTGCTGAATGGTCTTTCTAAAGGTCGGTTCATGCATCCTGGGAGAACAAGCTGCTACAACCACCCTGTTGAGCCCTCTCTCTTCGATATCCTTTCTAATCAGTGCCTGTCCAGGATCGGAACACATGTATTTGAAATCTCTGCTGATGCTGACGTTGGGCAGTTCAGACACAGAGTCCCTTACTTGCTCCACATCAACAGTGGAACCGATATTTATGCCGCAATGGCAAACATATACCCCGATCTTTATCTCTTCTGATTCCATTTTTTACAACTTCCCAAAGCGGATTCTCAAAGGGTATCTCTCTTACGTTTCAGGGTAGCCCTATCTTTTAGCCTCTAGGGCGCCTTACAATGCCTTTATAACCAATTCTGCGATGTCCAGCACTTCGATGGACTCTTCCAATTCCTCGGTCTTCACTACATCTTCAAGGGTCAGAAGACAGAAGGGGCATGCTGTGGCCAATATCTGCGCCTGCACACACATAGCCTCTCCCACCCTTATCTTTGCAAGCCTGTCCTCTGAATCCTCGGATTCTATCCACATCCTTCCCCCGCCACCCTCGCAACAAAGGCTTCTTTCTCTTGCCCTATCCATCTCTACGAGTTTTACTCCGGGGATGCTCGCAAGTATCTTCCGGGGAGGATCAAATATCTTATTCTGCTTTCCCAGAAAACAAGGGTCATGATACGTAACTGTCTTATTTATCTCGCGGGAAAAGGCAAGTCGCCCTTCTTCTATCAGGCCGGCAATCAACTCTGTATAATGCTGAACCTCGAAGTCAGCCCCTTCATATTCATTTTTAAAGGTATTGAAGCAGTGGGGAGAGGTGGTTACCACCTTGCGGATATTGTATTTTTTAAATGTCTCAATGTTCTCTTTTGCCAGGTACTCGAAGGTCCAGGGATCGCCCATCCTTCTTATCTCACTACCACAACACCCTTCCTCGTTTCCCAGTATCCCAAAATCCACCCCTGCTTTATTCATTATCCCTACGATCGCCCTGGCCACCTTCTGAAGTCTGGCATCATAAGCCGGCGTACAGCCCACAAAATAAAGGATATCCGCCCCTTCGGAAATATTCTTGATCTCGAGCCCCTCTGCCCATTTCGATCTTTCCTCAGCGCCGATCTTCCACGGGTTCTTGTGGATCGATACGCTTTTCAACGCATCTCTTATGGGCGGCGGTATCCTGCCATCCTCCACCATAAGTTGTCGCAGCCCTGTGACAAACCCTACAGTGTCTACTCCTTTCGGACACTTGTTCAAACATGCCGAGCATGTCGTACAATCCCAGATACCCACTTTCTCAAAGACAACCTTTGCCATGTCTTTATCAAAGGCATCATAGATAAACTTCCTGATATTAAAATGGGATTTCCTGAACATCGGGCATCCTCCGGAGCACTTACCACACTGGATGCACCGAAAGACGTGGTACTTTTCAGCAATACTCTCTAACTCGTTATCCGTCAACAGTTACCCTCTCAGACTTACAGGTCTTTTCGCATTTAGCGCTTAACCACAGATGAAATTATGGCGCAAGATAGCATTCAAAAAGGCAAAATAACCGGCAGGAAGGGGTTTTCCCGTCATCGCCCTTACTCTATGGAGGCAGCATCCAAATATCACCTATCGATCCACTTCACCCAGGACGATGTCTATGCTGCCGATCACCGCTATTACATCAGCGATGAGTCTTCCTTCAACCATCTTCGGAAGGGCCTCTAAATTTATAAAAGAAGGAGGCCTTATCCTTAATCTATAGGGTTTGTTTGTTCCATCACTGACAATATAAAATCCAAGTTCACCTTTTGGAGATTCTATACTGGAATATACCTCACCCACCGGGGGGTTAAACCCTTCAGTAACGATTTTGAAATGATGAATTAAATCGGAGATATTGGTATATACATCCTCTTTAGGAGGCAAGACCACCTTTGGATCATAAACGTTTATCTCCCCTTTTGGCAAATTTTCTAAGGCCTGTCTTACTATCCCGGCACTCTGGCGCATCTCCTCCATTCTGATAACATACCGATCATAGCAATCTCCATTCTTACCTGTGGGAACGACAAAGTCAAAATCCTTGTAACCAGAATAGGGCATGGCTTTTCTTATATCCCAATAGACGTCCGACCCACGAATAACCGGCCCGGAGACACCAAGGTTGATTGCCTCTTCTTTGGATAAGACGCCCACTCCTTTTGTCCTTCCTATCCATATCTTGTTCTTTGTAAGAAGGGTCTCGTATTCGGCTACTTTGGAAGGGAATATATTGACAAATTCCATTGCCTTTTCTTCAAATCCTTCCGGCAGATCGTAGGCCAAACCACCTATACGCAAGTAGCTGGGTGTCAGGCGAGCACCACAAACCATCTCAAAGAGGAAAAGGATTTCGTCTCTCTCTCGGAAGGCATAAAAAAAGGGGGCCATTGCACCAATATCGTGGCCATGGGTACCTAACCACAAAAGATGGCTTGCTATGCGCTGCAACTCGGCCATGATTACCCTGATATACTGAGTCCTTTTTGGCACCTCAATTCCCAGGAGCTTCTCCACTGCCAGCACATAAGCGAGATTATTCGACATTCCCGCCAGATAATCAAGCCTGTCAACAAGGGTGATACACTGATGGTATGTCTTGTTCTCTGATAATTTTTCAACTCCCCTGTGAAGATATCCGATATGGGGAGTCGCTTTGACTACAATTTCTCCATCCAGTTCCAGAACAAGCTGCAATACCCCATGGGTACTGGGATGTTGAGGCCCCATATTTATCGTTAGATTCTCTGTTTTTGTCATTTTTCCCTCTTTTAAATAATATGGTTACAGATAGAGCTACAAATTCAAAGTCAAAGAATCTCAAACCGCTTGATTTGATTACATTCCTTTTAAAGGGTAATCTTTCCTTTGGGGGTGTCCTTCCCAGTCGTCGGTAAGGAGGATCCTTCTGAGATCAGGATGACCCTCGAAGCCGATTCCATACATATCATAACATTCTCTTTCCAGCCAATTAGCAGTCTCCCAAACAGAACAAACGGATGAAATCGCCTCCTGGTTACTGGGGATAGGGGCCTTTATTCTCAGCCTTTTGTTGTTTTTTATTGAATAAAGATGATAAACAATCTCAAATCTTGGTTCTCTTTTATAGTAATCGACACAACAGAGATCCGACAAAAAATCGAAAGAAAGATCTTCATCACTATAGAGAAATCTGGCGATTGGCAAAATATCTTCTTTCTTAACGATAACTGTAGTATCATCCCTGAAAAAGGACTCACCTATAATCGAATCAGGGAATTTTTCTCTTAATTTCTTTATTGTAATATCTTCTTTCATCTTTTTATATCCTGGATATTCATGGTTTATTTAGATTTAAGGCGATTGCTGTAATGAAAAGACTTCTAAAAAATGATTAGCCACGAAGCTTTTCATTATCAATCTTCTGCTGTAGTTTCATTATCCCGTAAATAAGGGCCTCTGGTCTCGGTGGGCAACCAGGGATATAAACATCCACAGGCAAGTACTGGTCGATCCCCTGGACAACCGCATACGTATTAAATATCCCGCCAGAAGAAGCACATGCCCCCATAGCAATAACCCACTTGGGTTCAGCCATCTGTTCGTAAATCCTGATAACCGCAGGTAACATCTTCTTGGTTACTGTTCCTGATACAATCAAGACATCTGCCTGCCTTGGAGAGGGTCTAAACACTTCAGAACCAAATCTGGCCAGGTCATATCTTGCAGAAGCTGCTACAAGCATCTCTATAGCACAGCATGCCAATCCAAAACCTGCCGGCCATAGAGAGGATCTCCTTCCCCAATTCACAAGCTTTTCTAAACTCGTCGTTATAATGTTGTTGCCAAGATGCGCCTCTACTCCCATTCCAATGCTCCTTTTTTCCATGCATAAATAAGACCAACGAATAATATGAGAATAAATATCCCCATCTCAATAAAACCAAAGACTTTCAAATCCTTGAATATTACTGCCCAAGGATATAGAAAAACCGCTTCTATATCGAATATTATAAATAACACGGCTATAATAAAGAATTTAACAGGAAACCTCCTTCTGGCACTCCCTATTGGGTCTACCCCACATTCATAAGGCATCATTTTCTCTGGGGTCGTTTTCTTTGTACCTACTATGGATGACATTGCTATTGTCCCGACAGCAAACATTAAGGCAAATATTAAAAATGCAAGAATAGGGATATAATCAATCGGCATTGAAACTTTCTCCTTATGTTTTTAAGTTGTATAAATAAGATGGGTAAGCTATGAAAATCCACTGCATGTTTGCTTATAAATATAAAACTGAATGGCTATTCATTTTCAAACCCTAAATTCGTAACATATCGGTCTTTTGTTGTCAAGTTTTTTCCTTCTCGACCATGGCTTTCTTA
>JAUXFK010000147.1 GCA_030623035.1 Deltaproteobacteria bacterium
TCACTCCGGTGAAAACCGGAGTCCAGATGGTCCGCAACTGCTTGAAAACACTGGATTCCGGCTTTTGCCGGAATGACGGGAAATGGTATTTTTTGACTTTTTACGAGATCATCAAAAGTGATACAATGAGAAGAGATTTATTTTTTATGCTGTTATTCATTGTGGTTTTTTATTATTTTGGCTCTTCAACCATTCAGGCGGATGAACTGAAATCTATAGAAGGGCTATCCCTTGGTGTTGGGGTAGAAAGGTTGAAATACGAAGAAGATGCCTCTGATGTGGGGATAAAATCACATTCAGAGGTAACGAATACCCTCTTGAAATTGATAGGTCAGAAAAGATTCGGAAATATATTTACCGGGATAAAGGGCATTTTGCCCATCGAAACATCGGATGACACGGAGAAATGGACTGTATATGGGAAACGCAGGCAATCAAATAAAATGGAATATCACCGGCAGAGAGTGGAGGGATACGCAGGTTATTCTCTTATGTCATGGTTCGCCCCTTATGCAGGGCTTTGTTGGTTAGAAGTCGAGCAGAAAAGAGAGGATTTCATCATTGACGATGTACCTGTCTCTGGACCGGCAAAAGAAGAACTCAGATCCTATGATCTTCTCTTCGGTATTTATGGCAGCCTTCCTTTTGGCGGCCGTTTTCAATGGAATTATCGCGTTGACTATCTATTTCCTTTGGATTCTACTTTTAAAAATACTTACTTAATTGACTTTGAGGTTAAAGATAACAATGGATACGCGATAGAGATCACAAATGGAATTCGCTATCTTTTTAAAGAATCCTTATCCATTTATTTAGAGCTTAACTGGGGAAAGATGCACTGGGATGAAAGCGATTGGGCAACTCTCTCTAGAGATATTCGAGTAAAAATCCCGGACAACGACTCTACTTATACAAGCGCAGTAATCGGTGTGACATTACACCTTTAAAAAAGCCGGGGCTGCAACATCCTCAGTAAGGTACTGCTACCTTTCCCATGATCTCGCGTGCAACGATAATCTTCATTATCTGAGCAGTACCATCGGCAAATTCCAGGCCCATGGTGTCTCTTAAACGCTGTTCCAGAGGGTATTCTTCGCTATACCCTATGTGTCCGTGAAGGAGAATGCAGTCATGGATTGCATTAAACGCAACCTCCGGGCACCACCATTTGCACATGGCTGACTCTTTTGAATGCGGCAATCCCTGGTCTTTAAGATAGAGTGCCTTATAGCAGAGAAGCTTCGCAGCTTCGATGTATGTGTAATGCTCAGCAATCTTGAAAGAAACCCCTTCAAACTTTGCTATCGGTCTACCAAAGGCATTCCGTTGTGAAACGTATTCTATTGTCTGCTCCAGGGTAGCTTCAGCCACACCCAGACCCGTTAGGGAGAGGCAGACCCTCAAGTAATCCGCACCACTCGCCGCAAAGATATAGAATCCTTTGCCTTCTTCTCCTACTCGATATTTTTCGTGAATCCGCACATTATCGAAAAAGATAGAGGCACAGGCTGTTGGTTTCATACCCGTATGTACAACGAGGGATCTGCTTATCCCTTCGAGATCCATGGGTGACCAGAAGCAGGTAACCCCCTTTGCCCCTGCATCCGGATCGGTCTTGGCAAAAAGAATAGCTACATCCGCGTCCATCCCCATACTGATGGGTGCCTTCTCTCCGTTGAGAATATAATGATCTCCATCACGCAGTGCGGTTGTCCTTATTGCTGATACATCCGATCCGGCTTCCGGCTCTGTAACAGCAAAACAGCCAATTTTTTTTCCCTGTACCAAAGCGGGTATCCATTCTTCTTTTACCTCTTGTTGGGCCTGTTGGAGGCAAAGAAAACCCAATGCGGGTAATATGATTACATTCCCTGTCCATGGATCGACTTTGGACATCTCCTCAATCGCAATACCCAGGGAAACCCAATCACCTCCCTGTCCACCATACTCTTCAGGGATCGGGATCCCAAGGAGTCCGAGTTCAGCTATCCTTTTAACCTTTTCCTGGGACAAACCATGCGTTTTCGACCTTTCATGAGCCCCGGCTGATAATTCCTTCTGCGCAAATCTCCTTATGGTAGTGCGAAACATTTCCTGTTCTTCAGTAAAACCAAAATCTGTCATTTTAACTTTTTCCTCCTTTATGACCTCAGATTAAAGGGGCTGTTTCCTAAATAAAAAATTCGGTAACAGTTTCGCTTTTTGAAAAGAGTCGCTTCAACGGCAATCAAATTTTAATCCGTGTAAAACTCGCATCTTTCCCCCCTGTTCTTTCTTAACGCTCTATACACTGCTCAGATAAGTTACACGCGTTATAATGTGACCACCTTTGCTGAGTTTACTCAATAGCCATTTAATGAAATACCCTCTTTAAATCAGTTAGGGAAGCCCGATAACCGTTACATTGCACGAAAACTTCCCTGGATGTCCTCCCTGATTATGGGCAAGGGCGAGTCTCTGGTCTGTCTTCCATTCCTTCTTCTGACGGGAAGGGTCTTGAGCTTTTCCCTGAATCTGCTTGTAGTTCTCATAGGTTTCCCGGCATCCGCTTGCGCCTATTGGATGCCCAAAGGACTTCAGACCTCCACTGATATTGATTGGCATCTCTCCTTCAAGATAGTAGGCATCGATATCAGACATCTGTTCTTTATATCTTCCTCTCTCACAAAGCAGCAAGGATTCAGTGGCTATCAACTCCGCAATGGAGAAACAATCATGCAGCTCAACCAGATCTATCACTTTCCGTGGGTCTTTTATCCCTGCCTGATCATATGCCTGCCTTACTGCAGCCTCTGTCTCATCCCACCATGTAAAGTCATAGTCCGAAAGCACCTTTCCCATACCCGGGCCCGATGCAGCGCCAAAACCCTTAAACACAACATAGTCATCTCGGAAGTTCCTGGCGTCTTCACTACGGCAGAGAATAGCTGCTGAAGCACCATCAGTCACTCCACAGCAATCATACAACCCAAGAGGCCAGGAGATTATCGGTGCCTTCATCACCCGTTCTTCGGTTACCTCTCTTTTAAGATGAGCCTTTGGATTTCTCGCACCATAATAATGACTCTTAACGGAGATCTTTGCCAGCATCCTCTTTCCTTCTTCAGGTGTCAGAGCGTACTTGTTAAAGTAACTGGTCGCGGACAAGGCATATCGAGTGGCCGGACTAACACCATAAAAGTAGACTGGGCGCCATGCCTCTGTGCCGCTTGTAGTTGGGCCACCGGCAAGTCCGCCAAATCCCAAATCCTTCATCTTCTCGACGCCGACAACAAGGACAAGGTCGAATGCCTTAGCGATCAATGCATAACAAGCATTTCTCAGGGCCTCCTGCCCTGTGCCACATGCGTTTTCCACCCGGGTACAGGGTATTGAGCCCAGTTTCAAGGGAGAAGCCAGAGTGCCGGCCGCTGTCGTGTTATACATAGTTCCCACCCAGGCAGCCTGGATATCCTTTGTTTCTATACCGGCATCTTCATAGGCCTCATAAGCAGACTCGATGACCAGATCCTCGAGGCCTGTATCCCACCTTTCACCGAATTGGGTACACCCCATACCAACAATAGCAACTTTATCTTTGATGCTTTCTGCCATCTCTCCCTCCTTTTTATATTCTTACAGGTCGAGGTTTCCAGCAATAGTTGTGGATGCCTGAGCCATCATGAAGGTTCCTCAAAGTCATCTCAACTCTCATGCCTACTTTGACCTTTTCTGATTCACGGTCAGTCAAGACCCCGACATATCTTCCTCCCCCCTCAAAGTCAACCACGCAGGTTATATTGGGCAGATCTTTGACCATTGCTCTTTCGTCCATAGCGAAACTGGAGATTATCCCTTGCTTATTGGAGAGCCCCACCTCTTCATAATCGTCTTTGGCCTGGCATATGGCACATACCCTCTGTATCGGATGCTGAATTGTACCGCATTGACGGCATTTTCCACCATGGAATCTGAGGAACTGGTTACGTTCTCTCCAAAGAGATGTGAGAGAGGAAACATCCGGAGGTCTGCGTTCCGTTTCCCACTCCATAAGATCACGAAAGAGAAGATATTTGCCGTAATTGGAAAGCATGAGTTTTGATGAAAGGTGGCGTTTCACTCCCCGTCTGTCTCTTATATTCTCGATCTGTCCTGTAACTCTTAGTGCAAAAGCATCTGCACCGTCACTATAGGTTGCCAGCAGTATCCTCTCGCCAGGCTTCGCTTCTTCCAATGCCTCCACCAGCATCATGGGGGTTTGGGCACAGCCGGTATGACCGACCTGGTCAAAGTGGGGTTTTTGTACCTTCTCCGAATCCAGCCCCAGCCTCTTTATCATTGCCGCATGTCTCCTTGGATCCGGGGCATAAAGGATGAATCTATGGAAGTCTTCTTTTGTTACCTTATATTTGGCCATTAGGCCCAAAATAGCCAGAGGGAGGTGCTTCTCATAACCTTCTTCGAAGATAAACCTATCCTCCCAGGTGAGGTGAAAGGTGTCCTTCTCTTTTCTCCAAAGATCCATGAATTCACTGTAGATTGTATAAGTTCCTTCTATTTCTACGGCAATATCACGATCTCCCAGAACAAACGCAGCCGCCCCATCGCCAAACAGGGGTTCATACGCAGAGTTGGGAGCGGGCAAACGGCAGTCTGCTGTGGCAATGATTACCTTATCTGCCATTTTGCTTTTTACCGCTTCTAAGCCTGATCTCAAGGCAATGGTTCCCGCGCGTAAAGAATTCGTATGATCAACAGTAAAGAACTCCTCATCTACGGGAAAATCAAGTGCAGCGGCAATTATACTGGCGCATTGTTTTTCCCGATAAGGGGGTGTGGTCGAAGCAAAGTAAAGCCCACCGGCTTTTCGCTCCATACCGGTTAAGGCATCGATACATGCCTCCACTGCCATGGTTATCGTATCTTCATCGAAGTTTGCTACTGCTTTCTCGCCCTTGCCTGCACTCTTGCCCCAAACCTGTGTCAAAAGCTCTCTGCTCATACGGCAGATCGGTATGTAAGCACCATAAGAAACGATTCCTGCCATCTTTAACCTCCTTATTTATGGTTGGACACTGGGCAATGCTATTTATATGCCTTTCTGATTATGTCATAACACTACAGCGATACTTTCTTAATTTCTCGATTCATTCGGGATAACCAGGATGTAGAGTAAGTACCCTCCATCCTGGTTACACATTTATTCAATATCGATATGTTACTCACACCTTAAAAATGTCGAGTGTTACGAGTTTATTTAAATAACAGCCCGTTAGATGGTTCTTGGCAGCTCAAGAGCCCCCCACGCGATAAGGTTTCTTTGTATCTCGGAAGATCCTGCAGCAATATTGCTGCCAATGCACTTCTGATACTCGTGGATGAATTTCCCCCGCAATGGGGACCATTTATGATCTTCTATTTGAGCGTGCATCCCCATGATTTCGCAACCTGTATAGGCAAAACGCTGAAACAGCTCGCTTCCATACACCTTTGCCGCAGATGCCATGGAAGCAGCCATGACAAGACCACCTCTGGTCTGTTCCCATGCGATTCGATAAGCCAGGGCTCGACCGGCCTCATTTTCAACTGCCAATTGAGCTATCTTTTGACGAATGATCGGATCATCAGCCAAGGCCATGCCATCTCGTTTTGTCTCTCTGGCATACCCTACCAGTTGCTCCAGGCCTCTTCTTATCTCTGCAAATCTGGCAACCCCTGACCTTTCAAAGTTCATGGTCTGTCTGGTTACTGCCCAGCCCTTATTCTCTTCTCCAACCCTGTTTTCTACAGGCACCTTCACATCATCAAGGAAGACCTCATTGTATGAATGGGAATTATTCATATAGTCAATGGAGCGCACGGTAATACCAGGAGTCTTCATATCCAAAAGGAGGTAAGAGATGCCCCGGCTCCGCTTTTGATTCGGGTCGGTTCTTGCCAGTAAAAAAATCCAGTCCGACCAATGCGCGCCACTGGTCCAGATCTTCTGGCCATTAACGATGTAATTATCGCCCTGTCTGATGGCACTGGTGGAAAGTGCAGCAAGGTCGCTCCCTGCATTCGGTTCACTCCAGCCCTGACACCACATGATCTCTCCTTTTGCAATGGGAGGGAGAAAACGCTTCTTTTGCTTCTCATCTGCTGCCACAAGAAGCGTTGGAGCCAACATATTTACACCTGCGATATCAACCCCGGGTGCTCCGTAGTATGCCCTCACCTCATTAAAGATCAATTGCTCTACTATGGGTGCGTCCTGTCCTCCGTATTGCCTGGGCCAGGCTCGAGATATCCATCCTTTTTCCCCCAGTTTTTTCGCTATTTCCAGGTGAAACCTCCATCCATCCTCTGTTATCATCGCATCCCTGCCGCCAAATTCATACTCTGCGGGGGCATTTATCATCTGCTTAGCAAAAAATACTTCCAACTCTTCTTTGAACTTTTCTTGCTCTACCGTGAGTTTGAAGTCCATCGAAATTCTCCTTTCATTTATAAACGGGTTGTCGATCTCAAAAGGATTTGGGGTCTTTTTTTCAATAGAATACGGGTCGGCCAAAACAGGTGATGTTTTGGCTTACCACGGATGTGTGCCAAATAAATCATATTGGTTATTGACTTCCCTTTGCAAAAAAATCGGCCACAGCAACGGCAATCACATTATAACCCGTGCAAAACTCACGCCTTAGTGAGCATAAAGAAAGAACAGTATTGATCTTTGTAATTAGACAAATAATGTATCCGTTCATAAGCGCAGCCATCCAGCAATACTTCTGTTCTTTCTTAACGCTCACTACACCGTTCAAACAGTTGCACGCGTTATAATGTGACCGCCGTTACTGTGTTAGCCCAATAACCAAATAAATTATATACTTATCTGCAATAGAATGGTTTTTCAGTGTCCAGGAAAGAAAATACTTTGATTATTTACAAAACATACTTTGTGAATAAAAATATGTCAAGCATATCATAGGCAAACATGCATTTTAATTTTCAAGATAATTTTTTTGTCAAGAACGGCCTTTGAAGCTTGCTGATAGCTTTCTATTTCATAGCGCTAAAATGATACGAATTTTAAGACATGCCTGAAGAAAAAGAGCAAGGCATTAAAGGCTTGATTCTGAGAAGAAGCGGAAACCTTGCGTTTAACCGCCAAAAAGATTATAAAATTTTTTACATCAGCAGAAAATAGCAGTTATGGATCTTTGCTTTTTGTAAAGCTCTGGAATTGTCTGACCCACCCCTTGTATGCTTTTAAGGTGTTTGGGGAATAGTGTCTGATTTTGATCTCAGCATCTAAAGTCATTATAAACCGATGTCCAATCAGCATTGGTCAATAGATTTAACTTGTGTCTGGTGGTGGCAGACCTTTCTTTTTTGCTGTTACTTTATTGTCACCTGTTTTTTCAGAATTGGGCAGTCTGATTTTGTAAAAAATTGATATTGCATGAGCGGCTTGCTTCCTTTGTTGTTCATTCTGATTTTTTTCTTCCAATTTGTTTAAAAAAAGTGATATATTTTTCCTTGTTGATGGTTCAAAGTGGTATTTATGA
>JAUXFK010000005.1 GCA_030623035.1 Deltaproteobacteria bacterium
AGACCTGCAAATCTCTATACGTTTTTATTTTTCTTTGTGCCACTGTGCCTTTGCCCCTCTGTGCCTGAGTAGTTACTGCATTTAAACCTGTCTGCGTTCATCTGTGCCTGCCCCGTAAGTCAGGATGATCGTACTGGGGTGAATCTGTGGCTGAATAGTTACAAAAAAACAAAAGAGGTTCAATGCTCTCTTTGCAGTAGTTTTTTGCCGAATAATGATTTGAATGGCCTTTGATAAACATCTTTTCGTCATTTTATCCAGAGATTCAATGTAATTGAAGCGAAAATTGCAAAATCTTGATCACGCCATCAGATGGCGAAACAATTACTTTTTTAAACAAGCTGGCATATACAAAACTGTGCATTGAAAAAAGCATCCAATCCAACCTTGATGAATTCGTAAAAAGTCGTCACTCAGGTGAAAACCGGAGTCCAGATGATCCGCAACTGCTTGAAAACACTGGATTCCGGCTTTCGCCTGAATGACGGGAAATGGTATTTATTGACTTTTTACGAGTCCATCAACCTTCAGTTTAATTTAAAATAGGCTCATACCAGCATCTTGGGTCTTCTGCCATCATATCTCCAGAATAATAATAGGCCACTCCCCTGTTACCACCACAGATAAATTTATACTCACATCTGCCACATTTTCCCTTTAGGTTTTCCCTCTCTTTTAGTTTCCTGATTATATCGGAATTCTTCCAGATTCCCCTGAAAGGTTCTTCTCTTAAGTCACCGATGTCTATCCTTAATGTGGGGAAAGGCACAACCTTTCCATTTGGCTTTATACCATAGCAGAGGATTCCGCTTGTATCACCGATTATCATAGCATCGGTATACGGATCAAAGCAGTTTTCTATACACTCTTCTTCGTATGTTATAAACCAGAATGGATCATCCGGCAATGATGCAACAGGGGGTAAGGACTGCAATCTCCTTGCCGACAGGTATTCACACATGGATTTTCTCTGTTTCTTTGTCAGTGTCTGACCAGATATATTTTCTCCCCTTCCGAATGGGAGGAAGTCATTTATCTCAAAACAGTGTATGTTGAAATCATTGACAAGTTCTAAGATCCCTGGTAATTCATGGATGTTTTTCTTTGAGACCGTATGCATAATACAGACCTGCAGCCCTGCATCCAAAGAATTCTCTATGCCTTTTAATGCTCTTTCGTAGGTTCCCTTACCCCGAATTGAATCATGTGTTTCTTTAATAGCGCCATCCAAACTTATTCCAACCAACCAAATACCGGCGTCTTTCATATCCTTTGCATAGTGTTTATCTATCAATACACCATTGGTACATACCCCCACTTCAAACCTCTCGGAAGCATATCCGGCGATCTCAACGAAATCTTTCCTCACCAAAGGCTCTCCACCTAAAATCATTAAAAACCGGGTATCCGATTCTGAGATGTTTTCTATTATTGCCAATGCACCTTTTGTATCCAATTCATCACTCTTCGGTTTGCCGGCAGCTAATCCACAGTGAGAGCACTTTAGGTTGCAAGAGTGAGTCAACTCCCAGAATGCGAAATGGGGCTCTGCAAATCTCAGAATCTCTTTATGGTATTTGCTATGTGTAAAATCCAAGATGTCTTCTGGGGAAAATTCCAATTTCTTTCTTGGGGCTGTTTGTTGGCATGACTGACACATGTTCTATCCTCCTATGATAAGGAAAATTACATATTAACGGACTGCTGTCCAAACAAAAATTCCTTTGAGCAGTCATCAAAAAGTTTTTTGAAAATAAATCTTAGTCCTTCGTTTCTCAGGATGAACTCAGCGTAAGATAAGCGCTTTCAAGTGTTTTAGACCCGTTGTCCGAGTTTAAGAAAATGCCTGAAACAAGTTCTTAGGTGGGTCAAAAAATACATTCTGAAACGACTTGGGGTACTTTTTCAACGCTCTCAATTTTTATATAACACCTTTTACCTGAAATTTCAAACAATTTAAAAAGGACAAAAAAAGCACCCTGGAAATCTTTCCAGGGTGCTTTCATTTCTTTTTTTGTTTACACCTATCCCAGCCGTCTGACTTTAACTGCCTGACTCCCCTTTGAAGTCTCTTCCACTTCAAAGCTTACCCGCTCAGATTCCTGCAATGAACGAAACCCATCTTCTTCGATGTTGGAAAAATGAACAAAAATGTCACCGTGTGTCTCTGTTTCAATGAAGCCAAAGCCTTTTTTATCGTTAAACCATTTTACCCGACCTTCCATAATAAGCGATTACCCTCCTTTAATTCTATTTTGTACTGCTAGTCAGGTGTCACACTGAAAGTAGCCATGAAACCGAATCGCTTACAAGAAAGACCGATTTCAAATACATAATCCCCTAACTTGCGTACTAAAATTTTACCTGTTCTTAAGAAACAAATATGCCTATATAATATGTTAAATAACTTTTATTTTCTTGTCAAGAAATTTCTATGAATTAGGCTTCTTTGACTTTTAGAAAGAAGCCTTTTATTCAAAGCGAACTCAATAGCCATTTTTTATTAATCTCCATAGAGTATTTTTAGCTTAGCGTCAATGAGTTGTTTGTGATTAAGGCGTAACAGTTTAGCAAGTTTATGGACGAGGTAGTCTTCATGCTTATCAAGCGCACCATCTGCATAGACTATCTTCCAAACCATCTCAATAATAGATATCTTTTCATCCTTTGGATAATTCTGGTTTATCAGGTTTGTAAACTGCCATAAATCTATACTTTTTTTTAGCTCCTTTTCCGTTGCTTCAATAAGATTGGTAACATATTCATCAGACAGATAATATTCTTTTTTCAAAATTGAGATAATACTTTCTCGTTCTGAATCACTGAACTCATTGTCAATATTGGCCATCTCGAGAAAAAGAGCACAGGTTGCAATACGGATATCATGAGGACCGTCTTTCTTATGGTTTACAGGATCGGTTTCTTTGCTTTTTTTGAAAAATTTATTTAAACGATCAATCATCTTAAGAATCCCTCTTTTTTCAATTATATAACCCAGGCAAGCTTCACTGTCAATAAAAACCGTCTGGTCCCTGTTTTATCGACGGGGAAAATCCTGACCCATATATCGACTTCCTCCTTTGCATGGGCATCAATTATCCTTTCTTATTCATACATCCTCCTTTTTTCTCTTTATTTTTTCTGCAGGGGAGTTTATACTTTAATTTTACTCTTTCGCTTACCATCAATACATTTTACTACGCTTCATTCAAAGTAAATTCAAAAACCATTAAAGAAAATCTATTCAATACACAAGCTTTAACAGGTTGTAATTTTTTACTTGACAAACTTCGTTAGAAGAGGAGGTAATATGTTACTGGAAGGGAAAAGCGCTATAGTTACCGGTTCCTCAAAAGGATTGGGACGAGCATATGCTATTGCTTTGGGGAAGGCTGGTGCTAAGGTTGTAGTGAACGGCAGGACTGCCAGTGAAGTGGATACTGTGGTTCAAAATATCAAAGATGAAGGAGGAGAGGCCGTAGCCTGTGTGGAGAGCGTGGCTTCCTGGGAAGGGGCAAAACGCATAACCCAGTGTGCCAAGGATAACTTCGGCCATCTGGATATACTTGTTAATAACGCTGGTATTACGAGAGACCGTACTTTACTGAAGATGTCAGAGGAGGATTGGGATGAAGTAATTGCAATACACCTGAAAGGCTCTTTTGCCTGTGGAAAGTTTGCTGCACTGGAAATGAAAGACCAGGGAAGCGGACGGATAATCAACATCACCTCTGGTGCAGGGCTTTTGGGAAATTTTGGCCAGACCAACTATTCCTCTGCAAAGGCAGGAATTGTAGGCATGACGTTGACTTGGGCACTCGAACTGGCTAAATACAATATAAATGTAAATGCCATGAGAGCCTCGGCAATAACCAGGATGACAGAGCCCCTCATCAACAGAGCAATAAAGAATGCAAAAGAAGCCGGTAAGCCTACACCAAATCCAGAAAAACTCGGTATCTATCCCCCCGAGGCTGCTGCCCCTCTGGTTGTTTTCCTGGCCAGTGATGAGGCATCCTGGATAAATGGGCAGATCTTGGCAATTGATGGCCCAAGGCTTGTATTGTGGTCGCATCCCAAAGAAATTCGGACAGCCTATATGTTCCCAGGGTGGACTGTAGAAACAATGTTAAAGTATTTCAAAGGAACCATTGGATCTGTTTCGTAAGTTTCAAATTGGACATTAATCAGATAGGGGTTTGACCAGTCCTGTCTGGAAAATGGTATTATTTTAGCCTTATGAAACAGAAAGCACTAGCCAAGCTTCAACGGCAATCAAATTTTAAAAAGCTAAACTGTTACGAAAAATGAAAAATTTAGAGGAAAGGTAGGTCATTTAATGGCTGGGGAAAACGAGTATTGGAATAAAGAACTGGAGACAATGTCTTTTGAAAGCTTGAGGGAGCATCAACTGAAAAGGCTAAAAGAGCAACTCCAGTATGCCTATGAAAACTCTCCTTATTATAAAAAGAGTTTTGATGCGGTAAAAATTAGGACAGATGACATCCGGTCTTTCGAAGACTATCAAGACATGGTTCCTTTTATTTCAAAATCCAGGATAATAGAGATTCAGGCGCTCAATCCACCTTTTGGAGACCTATTGGCTGTTGATAAAAAGGAACTCAACCAGTTGTTTTATGCCCCTGGCCCAATAATTTTTGCCTTTACGCCTGAAGAATGGAGCTCAATTGTAGAAAGCGCAGCGAGGGCACTCTTTACCATGGGCACACGCAAGGACGATATAGCAGACTGTACTGTGAACTACAATTGGGTCATAGCTGGTAAACTCCTGGATGATGCCATGAAAAGGGTTGGTTGTGCGGTACTTCCAGGTGGAGTAGGTATGACAAAGACCCATATAGAGCTGATGAAACTGACCAACTGCTCTATCCTCTTTGGTTTTCCAACCTTTTGTCAGCAACTGGTAGAGACAGCAAGAGAGATGGGGCTTAAGCCGGATAGAGATCTCTCTGTCAAGCTCGTCCACGTTTTTGGAGAAGTTAGGACAGATGCCGGCAAGAGGGGACTGGGAGAAGCATTTGGAGCAAAGGTTAGGGAACTCTACGGCACCGCAGAACTGGGTATCGTTGCTGTTGAGTGCCCGGAAGGTGGCGGTATGCATCTTGACCCGAATGTCTTCGTAGAGATACTGGATCCCCAGACAGGTAAGCCTGTAACTTGGGGAGAGGGCGGAGAAATATGCGGCTGCGATTCTAGTAGGAAGGCTATCCCTATCATCCGGTACAGGACAGGGGATATCACTGAAGGTCTGAATCTGAGTCCGTGCCCTTGTGGGAGGACGACCCCCCGGCTTAAAAAGATCCTGGGTCGCGTAGGGGATATACCTAGGATAAAAGGGATGTTTATATCTTCCAGACAGATAGACAATGTCCTCGAAAGTTTCCCTGAATTGGGCAAGTATCAGATCGTTGTAGATAGGCCTAAAATCCGAGACGAGTTGACTATCAAGGTTGAATACAAAGGGGTAATTCCATTTGAAAAAACAGCAAAGAAACTAATAGAGGATCTAAAGGTGGCCATACGTGTAACGCCCAAAATCAAGCTCGTTGAAAAGGGCACGATTCCCGATGATGCTCCACTGGTAGATGATAGGAGGAAGGTCTAGCCCTTATCGCAATAGAGGTATTCTCTATTTCTCAAATAGGTGGGACATCTTTTCAGGGTAGAGGTGGGGGGCATCTATCCAGTCGCTGTACCTGACGATCTTTCCACCTTTCACTTGATAAAAGAGCATCTTCTTTGCAGTCCTACGGTCGTTTGGGGTTATTGTGAACGGTGATCCGAGGTCCCATGGAGTATTCCATCCACTAAAGGTTTCCATCATACTCATATAATTTTCAGCGGTAAGCTCATTATACCCGTATTTTCTGAGCGTTCTCCTCGTCAACTCTATTACAAACTGGGTAGCCCTTACAGACCTGATATACATCTCATCTGGATCCTTCCCATGATATTTCTGACGCATCTTGACCGCCTTTCTGATTCCAGGGTGGTCTTTCTCTACCTGAGGCAGGTAATTATAACTGTTGAAAATATAATCTTCAGAAAAATCAGCTCCAATACGACGAAGCATCTCTGCTCCGGTTACCCACCAAAAACCGGCAACATTTATCTTTCCTTGTAGTCCAAGGGACTTCATGTTCTTCATAAATACAGTGGCAATCTGAGGCAAGCCCTGCAACCATATCCAGTCCACCCCTTTATCCTTAAGCCTTAATATCTGTGGGGTGACGTCTATGGGAACAACCGGAGAAAACTCCTGGCCTACGACATCCACGCCAATCTTCTTCCCAAATCTCTGCCCTGGTTCAAGGGCGGCCCTACCGTATGCGACATCTGGGCCAATGATACCGACCTTCATTTTGCCCTTTTTCCCTTCTTTATCCCAATTTGCCTTTGCCATCCTCAGGAATGCGCCGAATCCATCACCATAGCTTGGGCCATCTATATAAGTCCATGCAGGGGGATAGAGCTGCGGATCGCTTTGGCCGTAGTTGAGAGGACAGAATATTTTGTCTCTTACCAGTGTCTTCTTCAGGGCCTCACCATCAGGAGAGGATGCCAGCCATAGTAACTGTGCTCCTGCCCTTTTAAACCTCTTATAGTGGGACCATGTCCTCGCCATCATATTTCCGGTCTCTCCCCATATCAATTTTATTGGGTGTCCGTCTATCCCACCTTGTTCATTGATCAATGTATAGTAATCTAGCATACCCTCCCACAGAGTAGGAACCAAAATTCCATAAGGACCTGTTAAATCGATAATCAAGTAATGCCTGATTGTAGGTTTTGCTGCCTCTGCCCGGGAAACAAAAGACGGGATAGCAACCAATGCCAAAACAGTTAAACCAACTACCACCAAGTCAATTAATACTATATGTAGCCACCTCATCCTCACTTTCATATATCCACCCCCGTTTTCATAAACTTATGCGATTACCGAATAAAGAAAAGGAAATCATTTCTTCATATAACCTCACCAGAAATCCCCCAAGGTCTTCATTTACTAAAGGGGGACTTTCAATGGTTTGCCTCTCACAGATAGAAGATGCGCAAAAGCCTCTCCTGGCAAATGGTAAAAGGAAGACCTGGACCATCCGTGCAATAGGGATATTCTCTATTTCTCAAATACGTCGGACATCTTTTCAGGGTAGAGATGGGGGACATCTATCCAGTCGCTGTACCTGACGATCTTTCCACCTTTCACTTGATAGAAGAGCAGCTTCTTCGCTGTTCTCCTGTCATTTGGGGTTATGTCAAAGGGGGCTCCCAAATCCCATGGGGTTTTCCAGCCTTTAAATGTCTCCATTGTACTCATGTAGTTCAAAGCGGTAAGCCCATCGTACCCGTATCTTTTAAGGGTTCTCCGTGTGAGTTCAATTACAAACTGTGCAGCCCTTACACCTCTAACACAGTATTCATCAGGATCTTTTCCGTGATACTTCTGGCGCATCTCTATGACCCTTTTGATTCCAGGGTGGTCTTTCTCTACCTGGGGCAGGTAATTATAACTGTTGAATATGTATCCTTCAGACAACTCAGGCCCAATACGACGGAGCATCTCTGCGCCGGATACCCACCAAAAACCGGCAATACCTATCTTTCCCTGTAGTCCGAGGGACTGAATATTCTTCATGAATACCGTGGCGATCTGACTCAACCCCTGTATCCATATCCAGTCAACCCCTTTATCCCTTAACCTTAATACCTGTGGAGTGAGGTCTATGGGAACAACAGGGGTATACTCCTGACCAACCACATCAACACCTATCTCCTTCCCAAATCTCTGTCCTGGTTCAAGGGCGGCCCTTCCATAAGCCGTGTCCGGCCCAATGATACCGACCTTCATCGTGCCTTTCTTTCCTGCCTCATCCCATTTTGCCTTTGCCATTATTAAAAATGCTCCAAAGGCATCACCATAGCTAGGACCATCGATGTATGTCGAGGCGGGAGGGTATATCTGGGGATCACTTTGGCCGTAATTGAGTGGACAGAACATCTTATCCTGAGCCAGTCTCCGCTTCAGTGCTTCACCATCGGGTGAAGAAGCCAACCAGAGCAACTGGGCATTTGCCCTCTTGTACCTCTTGTAGTGGGACCATGTCCTGGCCATCATGTTTCCGGTCTCACCCCAGACGAGCTTTACAGGATACCCTTCAATACCTCCTTCTTCGTTCACCAACCGGTAGTAATCGAGCATAGACTCCCAGACATCAGGAACCAATATACCGTAAGGACCGGTTAGATCGACGATCCCATAGTGCTTGATGACTTGTTTTTCTGCTCCTGCCGTTAAGACAAAAGTAACTGTCATGAAAAAGAACAGGCAGTTTAGAAGAACAACCGATACCCTCTTTAGAATCCTCTCCATAAGAGAAGAACCTCCTTTTCCCGATAATCAATTGACTGTATCCTTGACATAAGTCGTCTTTATCCTTCCGGTCTCAAATCTCTGCCGCAGACCGCCCGATGGTATCTCCCCGGAAATAATCACCAACGTCCCTCTCGCCTTCCACTCGGCTGAGCCGTTTTCTATTGCCGGCCATGCAATCGCAACAATGGAAGAAATTTTAAGGATTGTCATCGTGACTTCAAACTCTGTGGTCTCTCCAGCAAGAACATCTATCCAGACTTCCTCTGTCTTGGACTTTACAGGAAAGAATACAATGGTCTCTTCAGAAAGGCCAAACGCCAGACTGCTTACGATGATATCAAAGTTATTGGGGTTCGTCACCTCAAAAGTAACCATAAGGTCTGCCTTTGGTAGCATAGCAAGAAGGGTATTATCCGGTATTCTAATAGGAACGGTTTCCTTTCTTTCATTTATGCCAAAGAGCTTTAACCACCCGCTTTTAGATTCAAGCTTTGACAATTTCTTGATCACAAGAAGTCTGTCACTAAGGATATTCTCTTTGCCTATCTTTATCTCTATCCCCTTTAGCTCCACATTGACTTCCCTGGGCGATATCTTCACTTCTGAGTCTCTTGCACAACCACAGATAAGGGTAAGAACCATTGTAATATAAAATAGTCTTTTGCCCATTTTCCATTCACCTCCATTCTTGTTTCCGTGAAGTTCAGTGAACTTCCACACCCCTTCGGTCAGTAGTTGAAGGGATGGAGCCTGTATGACTGTTTAAACAACTCCCACCTATGTGCAATCCCTCTCGGTTCAAATATTAAAAATAGGATTGTCAAAACAGCAAAGATAATTAAACCCATAGATGATATGATATTTCCGGCACTCATCGGCAGTATCGCATCAAGGAGTGGTGCCACATAGTTAATTCCTTCACCCAAAAGCCTCCAGAAAAAAGCCGCAAACACAGCACCCATTATTGATCCCAGCCCCCCTACGACACAGAATGCCGCATAGTATACGCTGTCTAAGATCGGAAAAAACTCTGTATTTATGTAACCCACATAATGGCCCCAAAGGGCACCTCCGATTCCAGCATAGAAATTACCGATAGCAAAGGAAAGGAGCTTATAACGAAAGATATCTATTCCCATGACTTCTGCAGCAATATCGTTGTCTCGAATTGCAACGAATGCCCTCCCTGTCTTAGTTCGTACGAGGTTTTTTGCCACTATCCCTAAGAGAACAGAAATAACGGCAACAAGATAGAAGTATCTCAAATCACTATCAAAGGCAAATCCGAATAATACAGGCATCCCACATTCTATGCCATCAGATCCATAGGTCCATTTTCTAAAGACCTCATTTGCCAGATAGAAGAATATAAAATGAGAGGATATCGTGGGTATGACCATATAGAGACCTTTACACCTAAGGGACGATGTCCCTATTATCAAGCCATAGAGGGCAGCTCCCAGGCCGGCCATCGGTAAGGCAAAAAAGAAGTTCCATCCCAGATGATGCATGAGCAAGGCCGACACATACGCCCCAAAACCGACAAAGCCGGCATGTCCGAGGGTAATTTGGTACGTATAACCAATCATGATCTGAACCCCGAACATGGAAATCATTGTTGTGCCAATGATTACACCTAGGCTCAAGATGTGACCATTGAGGAAGGTGGGTACAACAAAAAGACTGACGAGAAACAGGATAAAAAGCGCCCAATGCGTCTTTGTACGCAGTATAGCCATGTCCTGGCTGTATCTTATATCGAATACCCCACAAGGCCTTCCCTTCATCTGTCGATCGCCCTCCTTTCCTTTACTGAATTTAAATCCTCTCTATCCTTTCCAGTCCAAAGAAGCCATAGGGACGAAAGAAACTCACAAGAAACATAACGATAAAAGGGGTAGTCTCTGCGATCCCACCTCCCAATACACCTGCCAGATAGCCTCCTGTCAGAGATTGAACAATACCGATTACCAGACCGGCAATAATGGCACCAGGGAAGGATTCCAGACCACCAAGGAGTGCAACGATTACACCATACACACCTATAAAGTCTAAATCCTGGCTGATCCCCTGGATTGACCCAACGAAGAAGGCTGTTATGAGAAATAAGAGCAGACAGATGACCCATGTATATGAGTACACCCTTGTTATGTTTATCCCCAGATTTTCAGCAACTACTACGTCCTCAGCAGTGACTCTCATTGCCAGTCCTGAACGTGTAAATTTAAAATAAATCACCAGGGCAGTTATTGAAAGAATACTAACGATTATACACCAGATCATTATCTCTGGAATACCTATCCCATAAATGTTTATAGTAGGTCTACCTGACAGCCATGAGGGGAACATCCGAGGGTTACCACCCCAAAAGAGAAATGTAGTTCCGCGAAAGAAAAACCATATCATGTTAGTAAGAATGATTGAGGCGAGTATCGGCTGTCCGATCAATGGTCGAAGGGCAACCCGTTCAACCACCCACCCAATAATAACAGCCAGGATAACTGCCAACCCAAGGGCTATAGGGATGGGAAGGTTAACCCGAACCAGAAATGTCCATGCAATGTATGCACATATTAAGAGCAGCCCTCCAGGGGCCAGGTTAAGTACCTTTGTTGATTTGTATACGACTACAACACCAAGGGCTGCCAAGGCATAGATAAGGCCTATGGCTACCCCACTGATCATAAGCTGAATAAATGTACTCATCTTTTAATCTATCCTTAAATTTTTATTAAACACTTTGTACATTGATCTCGGTCTTAATGACCCCTTTCCTGCCATCTCTATATGTAACAGGGGCATTTACCCTGATTGTTTCTATATCTAGATATAGAGATTTGATTATCTCTTGATAACGATCTGTTACAAAAGACCGTCTCAACTTCCTCGTCCTTGTCAATTCGGCCTCATCCGGATCAAACTCTTTGTGGAGGTTGACAAACCTTTTTATTTGAGCATATTCCGGTATTTTTCTATTGACCTTTCTAATCTCACCCGTTATCAGGTCTGCTACATCTTGCTTCTGTGAAAGATCGACAAACGTGGTATATGCGATGCGTCTCTTTTCCGCCCATTTACCCACATTTCCATAGTCTATATTCACTATGCACCCGACATAATCCCTCTTTTTGCCTCCAATAACAATACAGTCCCTGATATATGGGCTGAAACGGAGACGTGTCTCAATGTACTGGGGGGAGTATTTCTCTCCGCCTTTTAGCTCGAGAAGCTCATCGATCCTATCCCAGTAAGTGAGATGCCCTTCGTCATCGAAGAACCCTGAGTCCCCGGTAAAATACCAGCCGTCTTTTATCTTTTCTGCCGTTGCCTCAGGATCCTTAAAGTAGCCGGAAAAGAGTCCAGGATTCTTCACCACGATCTCTCCCTTTATGATTTTCACCTCACACCCATCGATAGGTGTCCCAACACTTTCATATTTGAAGTCCGTGCTTCTGGGAATCGTCACCAGACTCGCCTCTGTAGAACCATAGATGTTTTTAAGGTTCACTCCCAATGCATGAAAGAACCGGATAATACTCGGGCTCACCGCTGCCCCTGCTGTATAAGCAACCCGGGTTCTGGCAAACCCCATTCTGTGCCTTAACGATCTAAGGGCAATCAGGTCGGCAAAAACGGACAGTGCCCTCCATAAGAGCGTTGGCCTTTCTTTTTTTTCTGAAAAGTCTGATATCTTATAACCAATCTTCAATGCTGTATGATACAAGAGTCTCTTCCACCATAAGGTGTCAGTGATCTTTACCCGTATCTCAGATACCAGGTTTTCCCATAACCTGGCAGTGTAGAAGAGGATTTGAGGCCCTAACTCCACGATATCCTCCTGTACGGTATCCGGTTCTTCAGGGAAGCTGACGCAAAGAGCCCCATCGAGTCCTGAGGCAATGCCAAGAAACTGCTCTGCTGCCCAGGCAGGTGATATATAAGACAGGTATTCATCGGAATCATACCAGGGGTCTACGGATCGAATCCCTCGACCGAAGAATATTACGCTATCATGGGTTATCATCGCTGCCTTGGGAAGTCCGGTGGTTCCTGAAGTATAGCAAAAACAAGCGATATCCGATCCTTTTCCCCCACGCACATTCTCTTCAAATAGTCTCGGATGGTCAAGTCCATACTCCATCCCCAGTTTCTCCAACTCCTCAAAGCTCAACAGGATCGGCTCCTCATACGACCAGAGCCCCTTATGTTCCCAATAGATGACCTTCTCGATTTTTGGTATCTCGTCTCTATCATTCAGGTTGAGGAGTTTGTCGCACTGTTCTTGATCTTTTGCAAAGACGAACCTGGCATCCGAATGGTTAACATAGTACTTCACCTCTTCTTCCATAGAATCTATGAAGATCCCTATGGCGATACCTCCTGCTGATTGGACAGCGAGTTCAGCCCAGTAATACTGAGGGTCATTATCCCCTATTATACATACCTTATCACCTGGTTTCATACCCAGGCGAATAAGACCAATAGAACACCACTTAACATGCTCGTAGTATCCTTCCCATGTATGTGTCATCCATAATCCGAATTCCTTCTTTCGCATGGCTACCTTCTTATCCCCGTACATCAGGTAGTTTCTCAGCAACAATTTCGGAAGGGTATCAAACTCTCTCTCTCTATTCATATCTCTCTCGCAGTAGCATCTCTAGCCCAGCCACCTCTTTCTTCTTTTATAATGCTTTATTGTCTTGTAACTCTTCTTCTCTCCCACCTGGGTAAGTCCCATATAGAACTCCTTGATATCCTCGTTTGCTAATAGATTGAGACCCGTATCATCCAACACGATCCTTCCATTTTCCATTACATAGCCGTAGTCTGCAATATTGAGGGCTGCCTGGGCATTTTGTTCTACTACCAAAAGGGAGATATTCTCCTCCTTATTCAACCTTTCAATGATAGCATATATCTCTTTTACTAATAAGGGCGCAAGACCCAGCGAGGCCTCGTCTAGTAGCATCAATTTTGGATGGGACATGAGTCCCCGTCCGACTACGAGCTGTTGCTGTTCCCCACCTGATAGATAGCCGGAAGTCTGGTTTTTTGCATCTTTCAGCCCCGGGAAGAAACTATAGACTCTGTCCATGTCCTTCTTTAACTCACCTCGGGTGGGATTCCTCCCAATGGCACCTGCGATGAGGTTCTCTTGCACAGTGAGCTGTTCCAGCGTTCTTCGGCCTTCCATTATCTGAACGATCCCCATGTCTACAATGGCCTTGGTCCTCAAGCCATCGATCCTAATCCCATTGTACTCGATTGATCCATCGGTAACCTTTCCCTCATCCGGATACAACATGCCTGATATGGCCTTCAAAGTGGTGCTTTTGCCTGCCCCATTTGCGCCTAATAAGGAAACGATCTTCCCCTCTGGCACCTCAATCGTAACACCTCTAAGCACCAGTATGATATTTTGATACTTGACCTCGATATTGTTCAATACAAGCATGAACATCCCTCTATCACTCAGTACACCTATGCACCCAGATATGCCTTGATAACTGCCGGATCCTCTTTTATCTCATCGGGTGTACCTTCGGCAATCTTCTTTCCCCAATCCAGAGTCACAACCCGATCTGAGATATCCATCACCACATCCATCTCGTGTTCAACAAGCACGATAGCCGGAGATTCCTTGATGACACTCTCCCACTTGGCCTCTCTGATATCGAGCACGAATCTTGCCATATCTTCCTTTTCCTCCATATTCATCCCTGCCATAGGTTCATCGAGGAGGAGGACCTTTGGCTCCATGGCCAGTGCTCGCCCCAATTCCACCCTCTTTCTCACACCATAGGGGAGTATACCTACATACTGGTGTCTATAAGGCTGCAATTCCAGAAAATCCATGATATACTCTACCTGTCTTCTATGTTCAACCTCACTTCTAAGGGCCAATCCAAAGTAAAAAAGCCCTGAGAGAAAGCTTTGCTTCATCTTAATATGTCTACCTGCCAAAAGATTATCTACGGTAGAGAGTCCTGTATAGAGGGCCAGATTCTGAAATGTCCTTGCAATCCCCATGGCAGCGATCTTGCTGGGTTTGAGATCATTAATCCGCTTTTCTTGAAAATATATATTTCCTTTTTGAGGACGATAGAACCCGGATATAGAGTTGAGGATGGAAGTCTTTCCTGAACCATTGGGGCCGATAATGGCCAATATTTCATCTCTCCTTATGTCTAAATCCATGCCTGAAAGTGCCTGTACCCCACCAAATGACAGATGGATTCCTTCCAAATTCAAAATATCCTTTTTTGTTTTCATGAAAAATAAACCTAAATGTTCAAAGATAAAAAGGTTTTGTATAGTTTCTACTTGTCGGAAAGAAGCCAAATAACACTCTAATTTATCTTAAAAAAATACCTATCGCACGTGAAAAAATCAGAATTGATGCAAAAGACAACAGAAAAGAAAAAAATTGCAGGATAACCACAATGTAACAAGGTTCAAGCGTTTTTTTGTAAACAGAGAGGATTCTATGTAAGATTTGGCCTTATGAAACAGAAAGCACTCGCCAAGCTTCAACGGTGGTCAAATTTTACCCCGTGCAGAACTCGCATCTAAGTGAGCATAAAGAAAGAACAGCATCCAGCTATTAAATTGAGCCAATAAGCTTTGGAACTATTAACATCATAGAACAAAGAGGCTTTCCCACTGTTTTTTCTTAAAGCTCTCTAAGATGTTCAAACAGTTGCACGGATTAAAATTTAACCACCGCCTTAGCAACTAAAATTTCAAAAAGCTAAACTGTTACAAAATAACTCAAATATGCTCGTCAAAGACCATCCAAATCATTATCTGGCTAAACAGCTACCCCATTATAAGTTGAAATTTATAGTATAAACCACATATAGGTGTCAAGGGAAAATCCAGGATTCAACTTTCTAAAACCACTGCGACCCCCTGTCCCCCGCCACAACACAAGGAAACCAGGCCATGTTTTGCGTTTCGTTTTTTCATCTCATGAACCAGTGTAACTGTAATCTTGGCACCTGTACAGCCAATTGGATGGCCAAGGGCAAGTGCGCCACCGTTGACATTTACAATATCCCTATTTAACCCGAGTTCTTTTTCACAAGCCAGGTATTGTACAGCGAATGCCTCATTGATCTCAATAAGGTCTATCTGTTCTAAGCTAAGCCCTGCCTTATTTAGCGCCTTGGGAATCGCGTAAACAGGACCAAGACCCATGTACGCGGGGTCAAGACCAACTACAGAGTAAGATCTAAAGCTTGCCAACGGCTCAAGGCCCAGTTCATCCGCCTTTTCTCTGGACATCATCATCAGGGCAGCCGCACCATCACATATAGGTGAGGCTGTCCCTGCAGTAACTGTTCCTTCTGGCATATAAGCCGGCCGAAGTCTCGATAATTTCTCTATGGTTGTATCTGATCTTACGATTTCATCCGTATCAAATACAACCGGTTCCCCCTTTTTCTGTGGGATACTCACAGGTACTATCTCATCCTTAAATCTCCCCTCTGAAGCAGCCTTCCATGCCCTCATATGGCTCATGTATGCAAACTCATCCTGTTCCTCTCTCTTTATATCGTACTTCTTCTGTAAATTCTCGGCGGTTACTCCCATATTATTCCCTTCAAATTGGGGAGGCGAGTTGATAGCAAACGTAAATACTGGGAATGTTCTTTGATAGGCTTCCGTAGGCTTTAGCATAATGTAAGCCCAGCGAGTCATATTTTCCGCGCCGCCAACAATAAACACCTCTCCGTTGCCTGTCTGGATGGACTGGGCTGCACAGATAACAGTTTGCAAACCGGATGCACATGTCCTTTGAACAGTCATTGCACCGATTGAAGTTGGCAACCCGGCCTCCAAAAGTGCATAGCGAGCAAGGTTGCTAATCGTCTCTTGCCCTCTGCATCCCATGTAGACCTCATCTATTATCTCCGGGTTAATCCCACTTCTGTCTACAACCTCTTTTATCACCAGAGCTGCCAAATTCTCCACGGGAATATCCTTTAAAGACCCACTGGCTCTACCTACTGGTGTTCTGACTGCTGTAGTAATCACTGCTTCTTTCATTTCTCCTCCTTTTTTTGGCTATTAACCCTACGATGAAAGTTAGCTTTTATTGCCCCTCATATTGTATGTTATGAGCTATCATACTCCTTTATATTTTGCCAAATTAGTTAGTGTCCATCCAGAAATGAGCAATTTTGTTCAATGCCAAGGAAGAGGAAGAGATTAAAATCTGAGCCCAACAAAGAGATTGGGCAAAAGGGCCATTTCTGGATGGACACGGTTTATTTTGTTAAAGATTCAAATAGAGTGAAGCGAAAAATTTCAAATTGTTTGAGGGAGCTTGCGATAGAGTTATTTGCAATTTAGCGTAGCGAATTTAGAACCTTCAAAATGACTCAAATCGTGAGAAAAAGACCATCCAAATCATAAAATCTTGAAAGCTTCTTAAGATGGCTAAACAATTACTAACCGACAAAAAAGTAACAAGTAATGCCCAAATACTCACCTTTTATATGATTCGGTATGTTGGCCTTTGAAGATGCTCACCTTTGCAATTCGGGCAGCGGCTGGGACGATTGAAGCGCTTCCTGTCTTTAAAAACATACCCACACACCAGGCAACTAAAAGGTTGAACGATAAGCTTCTGTCCCTTATTCGCTATTGAACGAGAAATATGAGAAAGATGCCCATAGACATCCTTTTCCCTAATTCCAGCAGCCTGGGAAAGTTCTCTAACGTTCATATCCTTTTCACTCAATAGCATAACTATATACTGACGCACCGTTTTTTCATGACTTTGAAGCTCTGCTTCATTCATAAGGTTATTTCCCAAAGAGAAATTGAAACATACCTGGTTAATATATCTTAGCCTCACAGCCGGCAGCAATCGTCTTGCCCAGTTCTTCGCATTTGGCCAGTATCTCAGGAAGTATTTCCCCCCTTGACACTACAGGCTCAAATACTTTTTTAAATTGATATCCAATGCATAAACGTTCTATAGCGCTCAACGCCCCTCTCCCATCATTGCCTGCACTCACGAAAACCACATAGGGCTTCTTAAAGACTCCCTTTCTCCCGCGCGCCTCATTATACGTTCTGTCAAAGAAGTCCTTGACCATGCCGGACATATACCCAAAGTATTCCGGCGTACCAATAGCCAGGCCATCACATACTATAAGATCCTTGAGCGTTGCATCTTTTGCCCTTTTCAGGATAACCTCTACATTCTCAATCGATTGAGCCCCTTTAACCACGCTTTCCGCCATTTTCCGGGTGTTGCCCGTCTGTGAATGGTAAACAACCAAAATCCTGCACACAGTAAATTCCTCCTCAAAAAGCCATCTTTTATAGCCGGCCCATATTAGATTACCTTTCTCTTTTTAAACTGCGCGATTTCTTGGTCACTGTATTTTCCATATACTTTTAAAATCTCCTCGCTGTTTTCTCCTAACCGAGGAGCAATTTTTTTCGTCCCTGCTTGAGCTCCACTAAAATGGACAGGGAAACCCGGGATCTTCAAGCTCCCAAAGGAGGCATCTTCCACCTCATCCAGATAATTCGCTTTAACTTGCGGGTCGTCTTTAAGGTCTGTTGGTCGATTAACCGCACAAACAAAAAGATCATTTTTTTTAAAAATATCCAGCCACTCATTACGGGTCTTTGTTTTGAAAATTTTATCAAGCAAAGCAATGATCTCATTAGAGCTTTCGTCAGATCTCTTTTCCAATGTATCAAACTTCGGATTCTTTTCCAATTCAGGACGGCCGATAGCTTTGCAAAAACGTCCCCAATCTCCACCAGGCTGAAGGGTAATAACAAACCATTTCTCATCTTTGCAACTATAATAGTTTCGAGTAGGGTCAGTATCTAAACGATTGTGTCGTGGCACATCCTGATTGAGCCATAGAGCATTTAAGAAATTAAAATAACTCAAGTGTAAGGCTGCTCCCAAAATTGATGTCTGGATTTCCTGTCCTTTCCCGGTACGCTCTCTCATAAAAAGGGCTGTAATGATTGCCTGAGCTAAAATAATGGCTGTTGTCTGATCGATTAGACCAAACTGTGAGAGGACAGGAGGCATCTGGGGCTCTCCCATACTGTACATAATTCCTGATCTTGCCTGGCCTTGAAAATCAAATCCGCCTTGATCGCTATCAGGCCCCTTGGGTCCATAACCTGACACAGAAGCAAAAATCAAACGATCATTGCACCTGGAAAGAATAGGATAGGTCATCCCCATCTTTTCGACGGTTTTCCGTCGGAGATTTGTTGCGAAAACATCAAAGTGTGGAATAATACGATATACAATCTCTCTCCCCTCATCATTGTTTAGATCAATACCGATCGATTTCTTGTTTCGATTCGAGGCCTCAAAAAAGAGATTCCCTTTTCCAGGTAAACCGAAAGAATTTTGCCCAAAACGGCTGCGACGTCGTATTGGGTCACCGATACCACGCTGTTCTATCTTAACCACCTCGGCCCCCAGATCACCAAGAATTGCAGTACCTCCAGGTCCTGCATGAAAAATACCCCACTCCAAAATCCGAATGCCTTCCAGCGGATACACCATACCCTACCTCTGTTTCTTTTTGAATTGACCAGACATAAATTTATAAAAAACGACGTAACTACGCAGGTGGGTAGGCTGAAGGCTGAAGACTGTTAGGAAAAACGGGAATACGGCTCATTTTGAAGCCATGTTTGGTGCGAAAATCTGCCCTCTCTCCACCAAAGTGCGTCAATCGTGCTTTTCGGACCCCTTCAGCCTAAACCCCTTCAGCCTGACTACGTGAGTAGTCACAAAACGACAAACAATATGAGCGCAAAACTTCAAAGGAGTAATCCACTCCCTTTTGCCCAAAGGTTGAGTTTCGTTGGTGAATAAATAAAAAAAGTATAGGATAATGGCGTGGGGGGTGTCAATGAAAAACGATTATAAGGCATGAAGCTTTCGTCTGATTTGATATGATCCTAATGCCTATTGCACATATAATGCAAGTAACTAGGCTCTTACTTTCTCAGCCATACTGTATATAGTTGCCTCTTCTTCTTGCTCAATCTCAGGTTCTGTTGAAAGCCACTCGAAGAATAAATCTACACACTCTGGACAAAGCTGAGTATCACTTGCATCCTTTATGATTTCTAATGCCTTTTCTATTTCCATGCCTCGACGGTATGGACGATCACTGGTAAGCGCATGGTAGATATCGGCAACAGCGGTAACTCGAGCCCAAAAAGGAATCTTTTCATACTTAAGCCCATCCGGATAGCCCTCACCGTCGAATCTCTCGTGGTGATGTAAAATTATAATTTTAACCCATCTATAAAACTCTCCAGGTATTTTCTTTAAATTCGCCATTTGGGCTCAACTATCATAAATTGTTTGTCATCCGCTTCGTTAATATGGTTGCCCTTAAAAGTCACTATAAAAAGCCGAACTTACTTCATACATACTGTTCGAATATGCTTTATGTCCGTATACCCTTTTATCACCCTCTCTATACCATCCTGCCTTAATGTCCTCATCCCCTCTTTCATAGCCTGATTGCGTATCTCTTCAACCCTTGCCTTATTCTGAATCAATGCCTTTATATCATCTGAGCCTGTCAATAACTCAAATATGCCCGTCCTTCCTTTATAGCCTGTATTGTTACAGGCTTCACATCCCACAGGTCTGTACAAAACAATATCACTGTTATAAGTTATACTCAAATCCTTAAAGTATTCTTCTCCATATTCGCAAACCAGAGTGTCGAATCCTTCTAAGGAAAGTTCATAGGGTTCTTTACATTCTTTGCAAAGAACCCGAATAAGTCTCTGAGCAAGTACCCCCAATAAAGCATCAGAGAAGTTAAAAGGATCCATCCCCATATCTAAAAGTCTTGTAACAGTTTCAGGGGCACTGTTGGTATGCAAAGTACTGAATACAAGGTGTCCTGTCAATGATGCTTTAATAGCGGCAGAAGCGGTTTCTGTGTCTCTCATCTCGCCTATCATAATCACATCCGGGTCTGCCCTCAAAAAGGCTCTGACCGCCGCTGCAAAGTCAAGCCCAATCTTTGGTTTCACCTGGACTTGCCTCAATCCATATTGGGTAATCTCAATAGGATCTTCTACTGTCCATATTTTTCTTTCCGGTGTATTGATAAAACCCAAAGCCGAATGGAGTGTTGTTGTCTTTCCTGAACCGGTAGGGCCAGCTACCAAGATAATCCCATATGGGTTTTGTATGATCTCTTTAAATTTCTCTACGTTCCTATCCGTCATACCCAGCTTACCCATTGGAATCTGTTCACTGTCGGTGGCTAAGACCCTCATAACAATATCCTCTGTCCCACCAGCAGTAGGAATAGTGGCTACCCTCAATTCAATGTCCCTGTTTCCAGGCAACTTGAATTTTATCTTCCCGTCCTGAGGCAACCTCCTTTCAGCGATGTCCAATTGAGACATAATCTTTATTCTCGATATAACGGCCATTTTGTGCCCATAAGGTATAGACTCGTAAGGAATGCATACACCATCTATTCTGAGCCTTACGTCGGTATTCCGCCTGCCCGGATATGTCTCAATATGAATATCAGAGGCGTCTCTATCACATGCGTCGGATATTATCCGATTAACCAATTGGACGATAATACTATCGTTCTCGCTCACTTCTTGCATTTCAGTAGCAAATACAACATCCTCTTCATCATCAAGCTTGCTCAATATGTCGCTAATTGACTTACCCCCTCCTTCTTTAGTAAAGAAGAGATTTATATAATTCAATATATCTTCTTTCAATGCAACAACGAATTCACAGGATTTGTCTCTAAACCTTGACTTGATAAAGTCTGTCCTTTGAAGATCGGCTGGGTCGTCAATACCTATAATAACCTTATCGTTTTTCGATTCTAAAGGGATCCAAAGGTTTTTTCTTAGATAGCTAACCCTTAAATCTGCCAATAGGTCATCTGGTACCGGGTTTTTTTCGTTGAAACCAACGTATCTACAATCATAAAAATCACTGAGTGACTTGCCGATATCCTCCTTTGAAACCTTGTACCTTCTCATTAACACGGATTCAACATCTTCACCTTGTGATCTAGCCTCCTTTACGGCCCTATCCAATTCTTTAGTTGTAATTATATTATGATCCAAAAGGTAATCTAATTTTGACACCTGCCTTTTGCTCATCTTGATCTGGTTGTAAAAAGCAATCCCTAAAATCTTTGCCATTTCAGTAATAGAATTTTTATCCTCTAATGTAAAATGGTCACCGCTTTTCTTATTAATCAACTGTATTACACCCAGCAGGTATCTATCAAAGATAATTGGTGAGGCTAAAATCTGGATCGTCTTATAGCCGCTTTTTATATCCCAGGTTTTATCGAATTTAAGATTGGTATTGATTTTTTTTAATTGCTCATCATTATAGGCATCCTGAATATTAATGATTTTCCTAGCGCATGATGTATGACCGGCAATACTATCAGAACTTATAGGCACCCGAATCTCGCTTGTCTCATTTCCCACCTTAAATCTAGAATAAAGCTCCTTATGAATCCCATCAACTGCATAGATGGTAATCCTCTCTGCGTCAAATAACCTCAGGATATCATCCTTCATGTTAATGAGAATCTCGTTTAAGTCCCTGGCAGAGTGTATACGATTGGTAATCTCTCTCAAAGCCAATCCATATTCCACTTCCCTCTTCAAGTCCTCAACCTGTCTTCCTACACTCATTTTTTCTCCTTAAAATTAAGATTTAATTTTCTATTTTATCATAAAATATCTCAAAAATGAGCTCAATAGTTAAATTAGATTAGAAAAAAGTCAAAAAAATTGTAAATTATTTGAGATGTATTGGGGATTAGCAGATTATCCGGTGAGCCTGAAATGGAGGGAAGTCACACTCTTCGCCTTCCTTGACCTGAAAGAGAATTTCTTATTTCTGGATGGACACTACCTATGTTCAACATTTTCCTCTTATAATGTTTCATTAGTTCCTTCTCCCTATTTAATTTTGACGTGGTTTCAAACTTCTTTCCATTTGCAAGTATTTCCTCGGCTTCTTCCTCGGATATCACGAAAGTATATTCGTAATCTCCTATCTGCCTTTTCTCAAACGCCCTATTGAGTTCTCTGCCCATTTCTCTTGGGAAAATACCAGTCTTGACGAAATGTTCTCCGAAAGCGGAAATCACGCCTTTATGAGATAAAAACGATAAATTCTTTGTGAGTAAAATCGCCTGAACAGAATAGAACATGGCATAGTATGCTCTTGATACTGAGGACTCATAATCTCATTCTTTGAGGAGTATCTCAGCACTTTTAAGATATCTCGTAGCCCTTTGAATAAGAGATTCTATTTCTTTCATGCAGGCATTCCTTCTCTTCGCACATTTATAAGCAGTGGACTGTTAACTGTGGAATAGTCTTCCTCAGATACGGGATAGACGGATATCAGCACACCATATTTTAGATTTATCTCTGTTATTATGTCTATCATCCGGTCTATCTCTTTCCCAGGAAACACTTTCCCTCCAAGAACGATAAGCAAGTCTATATCTGATTCTTCTGTTGCCTCGCCCCTTACCCATGAGCCATAGATGATAACATCTTTCAACCTCTTGCTATACAATTTTCCAATTTCTTCCATGAATTCCTTAAGTATTTCTTTTATTTTCATGGTGCTCTTATCTATTCTATGTGATTTAATTGTTATGCAATCAATATATTCCTTCTGTTTGCATGTCGCATAACGTTCCGAGCATATCTGAAGTTCCCCGAAGGGAAAATTTGGGCGGGTGCCGAAGGCACGTAGCCAGATACACTCTGTTAGGCGAAGTTTTTCTAGGGTTCATCTTCTTCATCCATCTCCCCATATTGTGGAGGAGCTTCTCCAACAGACTTCACAATTAATGGGTACTTTGCATCCTCTTTAGGTGATTCTACTCCTTTGAATTCAACAATAAAATGCCACTCATCGCCATAATCAAAGAGAAACAGCATCTTCTTCTTGATTTTATCGAAAACTTTATTTATCTTCGTTCTCTTTACACTTTTAAATTCACTATCTTCTCCTATATCAGTAAACAATTCATACCCTTCCCTTGACTCCGTCCATCTCTTTATGTTGTCATAAAACCCGAAAGCATGGTCGAAATCAAAGTCGAAACTGTCCACGATGGCTTCTGCTAAACTGTACAATGTGGATCCTTCCGGAATTGTCAAAGTTCTATAAGGCATTCCCCTAACATGACCATGCCAATCACTCAGTATCGCTTTAATCAGGTATGTCTTTTCGCTTTGTTTTACTTTGCGTTTCTTCATGTAATTACCTCTTGCTGTTTATCATATTAGAGTAAATCAACATCAAAATTGCTTTGAGCGCCTCTTCTTCCACTCTGGCAAAAAAATCAGAATGACACCCCACGGCAACTCGGACTATCTCAACACAGCCGTTTCTCGATCTGACACAAATCCGATGCTATAACTCAGGAAGAAAGAGAACAGCAGTTTTCTGCTTATCATCCCAATATAACATGATCAGTAATTGGATTTTCATAATGGACAAGTACAATAAATCATTAATAATGATATGCAGAATTCGTGCCAAACACAACAAATATATACAACTCTTTACCTTTATTCAACTTTCGCAGATAAAATTCAGGAACGCGTAAACGGGACGTTGGTTCTAAAACAACTTGCACCTTTCTTCTTGCCGGCAAGCCTGTAAATATCATTTCGCCCCCAGTCCTACATAAGCTTATGACGACAATTCATACTTCATGACAACTGCGCTGATCATGCCCCGACTTTTTGAGAAGTTATATTTTTAAATTCCCAGTTAATTAACCGGTCTGATATGAGCTATGGCAGGAGGGTTCAATCAAGCGCATAAAAAAACCCCCCCTCTTTTTAAAATAAGTTGACTCCATGACAATTTTCGGTTTATTTTAGCGATAAGAAAGCGTAAATACAAGCCTTTTTTCCGGCTTCATTCCGCTCCGGCGGATCTTCG
>JAUXFK010000074.1 GCA_030623035.1 Deltaproteobacteria bacterium
GGAAAGTACAAAAAACTAAATGAAAGGTTTAATGATATACAGCAGAGCATCGAGCAGTTGCTTACCCAAAAAAGGTCGATAAAAGATGAACGGCTGATTATTCCCTTGAATGCAATCGATAAAGAGATGGCCGATCTTGTGGGAAGTAAGATGGCGAACCTTGGCGAGATTAAAAACAGGTTGTGTTTAAAGATGCCGGCCGGTTTTGCGATAACATCGTATGCTTATGGAAGGTTCATCGAACATAACGACTTGCAGGTTGAGATAAACAGACGTTTTCAGTCAGCCGATGTAGACCATATGGAAAGGCTTTACACTCTGAGTTCTGAGATTCAGCAGCATATTATAAGATCCACAGTGCCGGGAGACCTTGCAGACGCCATCATGGAGGCATGGAAGCAAATTGAGGAGGAGACGGGAGGTGACATAACAGTGGCTTTGCGAAGTAGCGCCGTTGGTGAAGACGAGGCAGGGAGTACCTTTGCAGGCCAGTATCGCTCTGTATTGAACGTAAGCAAAGAAAATATTAATCACGCCTATAAGGAGGTTATTGCGAGTAAATACAGCCTTCAGGCGATAACGTACAGATTGAACAAGGGGTTCAAGGATGAAGATATTCCCATGTGTGTGGGATGCCTGGCTATGGTCGATGCTGTTGCGGGTGGCGTTACCTATTCATGTAATCCCTTTGATATGAGTGATGATTCGATCTTTATAAATGCTGCGTGGGGGTTACCAAAGTCGGTAGTTGACGGGAGCGACGCGTGTGACCTTTTTGTTATATCAAGGGAAGAGCCTATGGCGGTCATTCAACAGGATATAAGAGTCAAGGAAAGAAAATTTGTTTGTTTTTCCCATGAAGGGGTCTGCCGTATGGACCTGACCGGGAGTGCGAGGGATCTACCAGCTATAGATCGAGGCCAGATATACGCTCTGGCGGAACTTGCAGTTAAAATCGAAGATTTGTATGCATTCCCCCAGGATATTGAATGGGCCATCGATAGCGATGGTACGATTTATATCCTGCAATGTCGTCCGTTGCAACAGACAGAGATGGGGAAAAAAGATTATAGAGATAATTTAGAGTCTGATAAAGAAACTATTATCGCAAGGGGAGGGGTAACAGCAAGTCCAGGTTCAGCCTGTGGAACTGTGTACCTGGTAAACAGAGACATAGATGTCCTTCAGTTTCCGAAAGGAGCAGTACTTGTCACCCGGCAGGCGCTTCCCAGATGGGCCTCCCTCTTAAATCGTGCCGCTGCTGTGATTACTGAACAGGGAAGTTTTGCAGGGCATCTTGCAAATGTTGCCAGGGAGTTTGGAACCCCCGCGCTGTTCGGGGTTGATGCTGCTATGGAAAAGATGCAAAACGGCGATCTGGTAACGGTTGATGCAAACAGCCTTGTGATCTATAAGGGCAAGATCGACTATCTGCTGACCAGTTCGGCTTCAAAGAAGACACTCATGGAGGGGAGCCCTGTTTATGACACCCTGAAACAGGTTGGCAGACTTATCACCCCTTTGAGCCTTTTAGATCCGGACTCTTTAGACTTTACCCCTAAAAACTGTAAGACCTTCCATGATATTACCCGTTTTGTCCATGAAAAAGCGGTACAGGAGATGTTTACTTTCGGCAGGGAACACAATTTTTCGGAAAGATCCAGCAAACAACTTTACTATAAAGTGCCGATGCAGTGGTGGATATTGAATCTTGATGACGGATTCAAAAAAGAGGTGAGGGGAAAGTATGTCAAACTGGAAAACATTGTCTCCGCTTCCATGCTGGCCTTCTGGAAAGGGTTTACCGCAATCCCCTGGGATGGACCACCGGCAATCGATGGAAAGGGGTTGATGTCAGTCATGTTCCAGTCAACTGTAAACAGGTCATTAGCCCCCGGTGCACGTTCGCAGTTTGCGGACAGGAACTATTTCATGATATCGAAAAATTATTGCAGTCTGACTTCAAGACTCGGGTATCACTTTTCTATCCTGGAGGCCCTTGTAAGTGACAGGCCAAGTGAAAATTACATTAGTTTTCAGTTCAAAGGCGGTGCAGCGGATTATCACAGGAAACTTAAAAGAGTTATGCTTATAAAGGACATTTTAGAAGAGCATGATTTTAGAGTAGAGGTAAATGAAGATAACCTGATAGCTCGGTTAGAGGGTAATGAGAAGGATTATATGTATAAACATCTTGAAATCCTGGGTTACTTAACCCTTCACACCAGACAGATCGATATGATCATGTCTAACAATGCTACAGTCAACCATTATAGATCGAAGATTGATAGAGACATTCAGAGTATAATTTACCCTGAATGATCGGATAATCCGGGTCTTCTATTCATTATTAAACTAAAAACAAAGAGTGACAAATACGCATTGCATCATCGTTGAAAGAAAAGAAAACATCTGCTATTGTCAATCTGAAGAAGACTTTTTAAGATATGCATCCTTAACCTTAGCCAATAACTCATCTAGATCGCACGGTTTTGTAAGATAATCATAAGCCCCCAGACTTAAACCTTCAGTAGCGGCTTTTTGCGAACCATGGCCGGTGAGCATGATTACCTCCATAGGCGGATAGAGTCTTTTGAAAATTTTGAGTGCCTCCAGGCCATCCATGTCCTCCATCTTCAAGTCCACAATGGCTACATCAAAGTCTTTTTTCCTGAGGGCCTGAATAGCGTCTGAGGCTTTCAGAAAAGGGGTTACACAGATATTCCGCCTTGACAACCTCTTAGACAGGACATTGACATAGCCCTCTTCATCATCCACTAAAAGGACATTGATACGTCCCTTTTGATCTCTTTCTGTTTTTGTCATTTTCATGACTCACTAGTCAAATTTTGATGAGAGTTCCTTTACCTTTGCCTCTCTAATCTTTTCTTCATGCTTGCTCTTTTTATCCTTTGCCTCTTCAATCTTGGACAACAGTTGTTCCATCTCACATGGTTTCATCAGATAGTCAAACGCACCCAGTCTCATTCCATCAATGGCCGATTCAACAGTGGCATGGGCTGTAAGCATGATAACCTCAACAAGAGGGTATCTGGATTTTATTTCTTTTAATGCTTCTATACCATCCATACCCGGCATCTTCACATCGAGGATAACAACATCGATCATTCTGTTTGACTCGAGTTTGTTCAGTGCCTCATGACCGCTGAAAACACCAATTACATTTAGTCCTTTTTTAGAGAGCCGTTTAGTCATCGTTTCCACAAAGGGTTTTTCATCATCAACTAACATCACATTTGCCATCATCATTGGATAGACCTCCCTTTTCATGATCGATTGTATATAACGCAACCTTTTTTTCTTTTATGCCTTTTTCTCTAAAGGATGGATAGGGAAACGAACAATAAAAGATGTGCCCTTTCCCGGTGCACTCTTGACAGTGATCGTTCCTCCTATTTTTTCAATGATTCCATAACAGATGGACAGGCCAAGTCCTGTTCCTTTCCCTACAGGCTTCGTAGTAAAGAATGGATCAAATATCCTCTGAAGATGAGCTTCAGGAATTCCACATCCTGAATCAGAGACATCGATCACAGCATTACCATTATCCATATGGGTACTCAACTTAATCGTTCCACCATCCTTACCAACCGCATCGATTGCATTGTTGATAAGGTTCAAAAGAACTTGCTGAATCTCTGACGGTGATGCTGTTATAAGAGGAATATTTCGATCAAGTTCAGTTTCTATCTTTACATTACTGTATCTTGCCGTTCTTTCCGAAAGCCCTACCACATCTTCAATCAACTCGTTCAATTGGAGATCTGTTAATTGTGAGTGCGTTTTTCGAGCAAAGCTTAATAGTTTATGGGTAATCTGCTTGCACCTTATTCCCTGTGCCTTTATCTGGGCTAAGGCTCGTTGAAATTCTTTAAGATTGTCAATATCTTGAAACTCCTCTTCTTCAAGCAGGTCTCCAATCCAACCAGCCTCTTCCACCATGATGGCTACAGGGTTGTTAACCTCATGGGCTATACCTGCTGCAAGTTCTCCTATGGATGCAAGCTTCCCGGCCTCAATAACCTGCTCACCCATCTTGATCCTTTCCTCATCAGTCATCTTCATGCGGCCTACCATGGCTCTGGCCAGGAAAAAGCTAACTACCAGGACTGATAAAAAGCTGATAAAGGCTATAGAAATAACCAACTGTCTGACGTGATAGAGGGATGAAAATGCATCAGAGGAGTCCTGCTGGCATATCAGTATCCATTCCCCATTCTTGAGGGCTGAGATAGCATAGACAACCTTGTTGCCAAAATCCTGCTTCCTCTCGACAATCGAGACCCCTGCCTTTTCTGTCCCTTCTTTCGGATAGAAATCGGCAAGGGAAAACCTCCCGCCCTTCTCAAATCGTGGCTTTGTCTGAAACTCTCCATTCCGGTTCAAGATAAAGGCGTGGCCTGTTTTGCCTATAGTTATATTCTCAACCAGCGAGGTGAATCTTTCGATATCTATGGTAGACCTTATAATCCATATATTCCCTTGGGGATCTTTCTTCTTTAATGCAATGATGAAATGAGGCAATCCGCGGAGCCCGAGGAAGACGTCACTGACAAAATAATTCTCCCCCATTGCTCTTTTAAACCAATCCGCATCAGAATACCTGGCATCTTCAAGTCTGAAAGGCCCGGCATAGGCTCGCTGATAACCGGAACTATCTACGATACCCAAATCGACAAAATCCTCATACCTTTCTCTCAATATATTCAGTTTTTTCCGCAAAAAGGAGTCATCCAGAAGTTGTTTGGCGGTGAAAGTGTCTGCCATGGTTTGAATATTGGCTAGTTTTTCATCCAAAAAAGTATTTATATGAACCTTATGCTCGGTTACAATGACTTCCAGATAAGCCATAACATTGGCCTTTAAGGACCGGCTGTAGTAATAGAGAGTTACACCGCCTATCAAAATAAAGGGTATGATTGAGATCGTAATCATCAGTATTACGATATTTCTCGTCAAAGAGCGGTAGTAATAACGATTCTTATCAGGGTCAACATTCATCTTTTCAGTGTCCCCATCGGCGAAGTTCTTAGATGTTTTACCAGGCTTTTCTTTTATGATTTGATAATTAGTGTCTTAATTTGAACTGGCTGCAAGTACAGCTTTTGCTGTCTCGGTGATACCTTCCGGAAACCCCACTAAGTTAAACACAATAGCAAAGCCCAGCACCCATGTAATGACCAGCGAGATAAGCCACAGGGCAAATCCGTATTTGACAAAATCAAATGGACTGATTATTCTCTGGCCCGTATCAGGATAGACACCGAGTCCATAAACTATGGCATTGTTGGGTGTGCCTACGATCAAGAAATGGGCAAAGGATGTAGAAAAAGCAGTAGCCAGGCCGACTGCCCATGGCTCGCCGGCTACACCGGTCATAATGCCCATTGGAATTGCTATAGGCCCAAGTAACGCGGTAGTCCCTGCATCCGACATAAAGTTTGTTATCAGACCAGAGAAAAAACTCATTCCTACCCACAACCCCAGGCCGCTTCCAAGGCCGAATCTCGTCAGGTTCTCTAAAAATATCTGAGCCAACCACAGGGCTGCGCCTGACTCCTTTAAAAGGGAACCCAGGGTCAGTGCTCCACAGTACATAAACCATGCATCCCAGGATATTCCCTCCAGTATCTTTCTCCAATCAGTGATCCTGAAAAGGACGGGAATAAACAAGGCCAATAACGCCGGCCCACCTAAACCAAGCCCATGCCCCCCAAATATCCATAAGACAAGTATCAAAAGCATCATGCCGAGGGCTACCTTCTGGGCATAGCTCATAGGTCCCATCTTGCGAGTCTCTTCTTTGATAGCGACAAGGCCAGGGGTCAGGTCCCTGGTTTTAACCTTTCTGAAGATCATTATCATGTACAGCGCCACAGCCAGCCCAAGTACAGGGGAAAGAGGAAGGCCATACATCATCCACCTGCCAAAACTCATTGGAACATTGTAGTCTGACCAGAACCCCATCATTATCACATTACGACCTCCGGCTGCCGGTGAACCAACACCACCTACATTGAGGGCAAAACAGAGGGAAAGGAGGAGAAGTTTGGCAAGCTCCGGGTCGTGTTCAATCTTCCCGTTTCGACTGTTGGCAGCCACAGCTCCCATATAGACCGCCGCCATAACAGGAGCCATAAACGCAGCCATAGCATGGGCAGAGATGAAAGCCCCGATTACGGACATTGACACGCATAGAACCACAATAGGCAGAACAAATCCCTTGGTCCATCCCAGAATCCATGTGGCCAGCCTTTTATGTAACCCAACATCAATTACAGTGACACCCATGGCGAGTACTCCCAATAAAAAAAGAGGGGCATCACCTGAAAATGTCTTTCCTATATCTTTGGCAGGCAATAGCTTGAAAAAATATGCGAATATTGGCATGAGTATCCCCACAAGACCTATGGGGAGCGCCTCGGTAGCAAAATAGATTATGGCCATTGGGATCATAGCTAAAACCAGCTTCATCTTCCACGCTGCGGTTGCCATGTCGCTGGCTACATGCCATTCGATCATCTTTTGCCCAAATCCCTGTTTTTCGACCAGCTCTATCATGCTTTGAGGCGTAGGAACTAGAAAAGCGATAATAGAAAAGATAGCACCTCCTAGGATTATCCATAAAAGTTTGTTTGCCAGTATTCCATTTCCATTAACATCATGATCCATATGCTCCATAAAAATTCTCCCTTCCTAAATCCTGCAAGACTTAATCCTTTCACAAACCAGTTTGAATACGTCCACCAGACGTAATATGCCGACAATCGCACCTTCTCTCGTTACAAGAAGGGATTGATGATGACCGATAATTAGGATATGCAATGCCTCGCCAAGGGTTGCATCCTCATCAATCATTTCACCTTCCGTAGGTCTATACATCACTTCTTTAACCTTTTTGTTGGCAATTCTATTGCATATATCATCGAGGTTATCCTGCCATAAGCTGCGTTTCTCCATCATCGATCTGATGAATTCAGTGCTGAGACCTGAAAGGGAAATAGATCTGATGTCTCCAAAGGCTTCATATTTGGGTTCAAGGCCTTTTATCACATCCCACTGGCTCAATTTTCCCACGATTCTCTTGTTATCATCGTATACAAGAATGGCACGATGGGTATAATGGGATGAATCAAACCCCTGTTGTGCCTTTTCTAAAGCCTCAATAGCCTCGATGAGGGAAGATTTTTCATTCACGGTTGCATACTCTTCTAAATGTACCAATAGATCTTTCACCTTTATCTGCTTCATTGTATTTTTCCCCCGAGTTGAAAATTAACTGGTTTCAATCCTTTAATGGAAATAAATATAGCAAAATATACAAAAATGACAAGAAAAAAAGGGGGGGGTGGCTAATCCTTCGTATGTTTTCCAAACCCTTCAAGCCTTTTCATCATCTTCTCATAGTGAGTCCCTCTCCAGTATATCTTATTGCAATTACTACAGAATGAGAAATCGACATGAGTCTTTAAGATGTGATCGGGAACCATTCCCCCTATATCTTCCTTGCTTATCTTTTCTAACTTATGATTACATTCGAGGCAACGAGTAAAAGCCTTCACAGGTTCTAGAGTTAGATTCAGGCCGATGATCACCTCTTCGAGTTGTCTTATTGGGTCATTATCATGAATAAACAAGAATCTATATGTTCTTTCTTGCTTTTTAATCAGGGTATTTCTGGTTAATATTATTCGTTTTTCTTTATCTGCAATCCTGAGAAGCTCTTTGAAATCGGTCTTATTGGAATATAAAGTATCAATTCCAATAATCCTTAATAGCTTAGCGAGCTTACCTAACATCCTGTCAACAATTAATTTCATAAACTTAATTAAACTTTTTAAGGGATTTTCCGATAATATAATTAAGTCCGTTATGAAAATTAATATAGTATTTAAACTTGAAATACAAGAGCAAACCTCAAAGAAAAATGTATTTATAAATAATCGATATGTGGCCTGACGATTAGAATGAAGGGGCTTAAATATCCATATTATGTGTTGACATACATAGGAGATTTGGTATATTTACCCGAATTTATCAGAGACAACTGAACCTTTGTCTTTGGAGTTTCTTTTATACATCATTAAAAGGTAGAGGTTAATATATGTATAATTTCAGTGGGTTAGTAAATAAAGTATTAAGAGCAATCACAGATAAAAGAACTGTTGGTTTATTGCTGTTTATATGTCTGTTTTTTACAGGTTGTATGGGTTTTATTAGCAAAAAAGAAACTAGTGTATCGGAATTTCAAGAAGAAAAGGTTATTAAAAGAGATAATGGAAAGGAATTTAATTCTTCCCAGGAGTTAGAGATTGTAAGCATTGACAAAATCAAGAGTCTCGCTATTGAGGGAGATCAATTTGACATTTACAACTTTTTATTGATCGATGACGATGATAGCTGGATCACTTTAATCCCAAAAACCTACCTGGATTCCCTTGATGATAGTGACAATAATGGCCATATAGAAGGAGGGAATGAATTGGCCATTGACAGCGATGCTGGTTTGTTTGAAGATGATGTGGAGTATAATATACCTATTGTGATTAATAAAAGAGTAATGTATTTTATCCATCACTTTCAAACGAATATGAAGGGTGTATTTTCAAAGTGGTTATCTCGGTCTTACGAGTATATTCCAATGATGATAGATGTACTAAAAGATAACAATCTTCCTGAGGATCTCGTTTATATTGCGTTGATAGAAAGCGGTTTTAACCCCGCAGCCTATTCTCGTGCCAGAGCATGTGGTCCTTGGCAGTTTATTAGAGCAACCGGCAAAAGCTATGGGCTTCGAATCGATTGGTGGATAGATGAGAGGAGAGACCCGGAAAAGTCTACCAAAGCTGCAGCAAGATATTTAAGTGACCTCTATGATATGTTTGGTTCATGGTATCTAGCTGGTGCTGCTTATAATGCCGGGGAGAATAAGATCCGAAGGGCAATCGATAAGCATAACACCAAAGACTTCTGGGAAATGTCGAAATACCGTTATCTTAAGAAAGAGACGAAGGACTATATACCCAAACTGATAGCCGCTATTATTATAGCAAAGAACCCTCATAAGTATGGGTTCAATGATTTAGAGTTAAATGACCCATTGTTGTATACTAAGGTGGCAGTACCGGATACCACTGATTTAAAGGTTATCGCAAAGGTTTGTAAAACGGATTACAAAACAATAAAGATGTTGAATCCTGAGCTGCGAAGAGGGTGTACTCCCCCCAATTTCCCAGGTTATGAAGTTAAAATTCCCTATGGCAAAAAAGAAGTTTTTGAGAAGAATTTTAGTAAGATAAGCCCCAGCGAGAGATACACTTTCATAAAACATGTCATTAAAAGAGGAGAGACCCTTTCAGGTATTGCCTGTCTTTATAATACTCGCATAAGACCGATTATGCAGCTAAACAAGATAAGAAATCCCAGAAGGATCAGACCTGGCAGAAGTCTAATTATCCCTGTCAGAAGTTATAGGATTGCCAAAAAAGGCATAAATAATAAAAGGAAAGCCGCTCAGATTACAAACGAAAGATATTTAGATGCTAATCTAAAAGAATTGTCCTATATTGTAAAAAAAGGTGACACGCTTTGGGATATTGCAAGGAAATATGAGATCAGAACTTCTGAGATTAGATTCTGGAATAACCTTGGGAGAAGCAATACGATCTATCCTGGTAATATATTGAAATTAAGGATAAAATTGGATTTAAATACATAATAGCCTGAAGTGAATATCGAAATTTATCATTTGTTCAGCATGAAAAGAGTATGATACCTGTAGAAAAGGCCATTGAGTTAATATTAAAAGAGATAGAGCTGCTTGGGCTGGAAAAGATTGACATTCTAAGCTCATTGGGAAGAGTCGCTGCTGAAAATATATATTCAAATAGAGACATTCCTTCTTTTGATAATTCAGCAATGGACGGATATGCCGTAAGGTTCATGGATATACAGAGCGCTTCTAATGACAATGTCTCTGTCTTGAATGTGATAGAGGACCTCCCCGCCGGATATACACCGAATAGAGCTGTCAACAAAGGAGAAGCCGTAAGGATTATGACAGGTGCTCCTGTCCCACAAGGTGCTGATACGGTTGTTATGGTAGAAGATACAGAAAAAGAGGGAGATACAGTAAAGATATTTAGGGAAACAAAACAAGGAAGAAACATAAGACGGGCAGGAGAAGATGTTAAGGCCGGTGAGTTGGTTATCTCCAGGGGCACACCTGTTCGTCCGGCAGAAATTGGGATGATGGCATCTGTTGGGCGGTCATTTGTTAGCGTCTATCAAGTGCCAAGGGTGGCAATCCTCTCCACCGGAGATGAGCTGGTAGATGTGGATGGCAGACTTAACGGAGGAAAAATTATAAGCTCCAATAGTTATACCTTGATATCCCAGGTAAAAGAATGTATCGCTGTCCCCATTTACCTTGGAATAGCAAGAGATACCAAAGAAGAGATAAAAAAGAAGCTAAAGGAGGGGACTCATGCCGATATTATCATCTCCTCTGGGGGGGTCTCTGTTGGAGATTATGACCTGGTAAAGGATGTACTAAAGGAAATAGGAGCAGACATAAGGTTCTGGAAGGTTGCAATGAGACCTGGACAACCCCTTGCTTTCGGTGTTATAGCTGGGAAGCCTATCTTTGGATTGCCCGGCAACCCAGTTTCCTCTATGGTATCATTTGAACAGTTTATAAGACCTTCGATCCTCAAGATGAGCGGTTTCAAACATATATTTCGGCCTGTAATTGATGCTGTATTAAAGGAAGACATATATCAAAAACCGGGGCGTAAGCGTTTCCTTCGCTCTATCGTAAGTCTGGAAGATGGGAAGTATTATGTCAGGCTTACAGGTGAACAGGGTTCAGGTATTCTGATGTCCATGGTCAGATCCAATGGTTTGACCATTATTCCAGAAGACGGGGCAGGTTTTAAGGCTGGAGAGAAGGTCAGGGTTCAACTGTTGGATAGAGACTTTGAGTTGAGTAAAGAGCCGGGATACCCGCTTTAGCATAAAAAGAAAACGAAATGTTAAGCACATTATGAGCATATTTCCGTGTTTCCTATTATACTATAATGATTAATATATTGTAACAGTTTAGCTTTATGAAATAAAAAGATATCAGCATGCAAGAAGCGGCAATCAAATTTAATCCGTGTAAAACTCGCATCCAAGTGAGCGTAAAGAAAGAACAGTATATCACCACTCAATTTAGAAGTTCCATTATTAACTATTTCAGAGATTAAATGTAAGTTTATCCCCTGTTCTTTCTTAACGCCCACTAAGAAGCTCAGACAACTACACGCATTAAAATTTGACCGCCGCACACAAGTCGGAGGCCAAGCGGTCTTAGGAAGACAAGGGTCTCTTACAACTCCTTGGCTCAC
>JAUXFK010000169.1 GCA_030623035.1 Deltaproteobacteria bacterium
AAAATCAACTATTTTTGTCTTGCCGGACTCGATCCGGCATCCAGAAGTCCCAAGAATCTTATTCCCTGGATTCCGGCTCTGTGGCCGGAATGACAAGTCGCCTGGCGACAACGTAAAACTTGCTTCGCCTAAACGCGAGGGGTTTCAACCATCCCCGAGAGGGACAATAAAGCGTACTTTGTTTGATGGATTGAATAGTATGTATAAAAACTTTTTTGGTTTCAAAGAAAGACCTTTCAAGCTGGTTCCGAATCCTGCCTATCTCTATCTTAGCAGAAGTCATGAAGAGGCGCTCGCCCATCTTACATATGCTATTTCCCAGGGAGATGGCTTTGTGGAGATCACAGGAGAGGTAGGAACCGGTAAGACGACCATTTGCCGTTCGTTTCTCGGAAACCTGGATGAAGCCACAGAGGCGGCTTATATCTTTAACCCGAAATTGGATTCAATACAGTTACTGAAGGCGATCAATGATGAATTTGGGATCAGCTCCGAATCGGATAATACGAAAGACCTTATCGATACCCTGAATGTTTTTCTAATGGAGAAGAAGGCAAAGGGGAAAAAGGTGATTCTGCTCATTGACGAAGCACAGAACCTAAACAAAGAGGTATTGGAACAGCTAAGATTGCTTTCCAATCTGGAGACAGACATAGATAAACTCTTACAGATTATTCTCGTGGGGCAGCCCGAACTGGGAGAGATGCTTGACTCCACCGAACTCAGACAGCTGGGACAAAGAATAACGCTTTGTTGCCATCTTACCCCTTTGACATATAAAGAGACAAGAGGATACATTAAACACCGCATAAATATCGCCTCTCAAAGACCGGGAGCCAGGTTCAGCAGACTTGCCTTTCGTTATATATTTAAATATTCAGGAGGCATCCCCCGTTTGATTAATATTGCTTGTGATCGAGCGCTTCTTTTTGCCTTTGGACTGAATAGACATAAGATAACAGGAAGTATAGCAAGGAAGGCGATCATGGAATTGGCAAGCAGAGGGGATGTAAAACGTTACAGTATTCAGCAGAGAAACAAGCTAATGCTCTCTATTTCTTTAGCATGCATCGCATTCTTTTTGTTTATTTTTTACACTCCTAGAATTATCACGATGGATTCCCCTTCCAAAACGTCGATAAGCAAAAAAAATGAGACCCTTTATCGAGAACACTCAGACATGAAAACACCCATGGGAGCTATCGATGAAAAGGGGCTAATCGGAACAAAAGAGAAGAGGCTTACACAGGTGGAACCTGTTATGAAACCAAAAAAGAATTTGGCGGAGTTCCTTGAGGAGTTGGATGTAAATTTATCGAGATACATAGCCATTAGATATGCTTTGGACTTGTGGAATACGAGTTCTGAAATCACTTCATACCTGGATCAAACGATAGATGATTTCACCTTTTTCCAACTTGTTGCAAAGCAAAATGGTCTTTTAATCCACCGCATTGAGAAAGATTTAGAAACCGTATGGAGATTAAATCTGCCTGCTATACTTGAGTTTTACCTCCCTGGCAGCCTGAGGCCCCTGTACCTTACGCTTTGCAGGATAGAAGACAACAGGATTACTTTAAAAGGTGGTGAAAAAGATGATACAATAGAAATTGAACTGCATGAGTTAGCGCCTTACTGGTCAGGCGAGGCTTATGTCTTATGGAAAAATTTTCGAACATATACCGGCACGATCCCACTGAATGCCCCAATAGATTCCATAATAACTCTGAAGATCCATCTGCGGGATATTGGATTCAATGAAATTGAGATAAATCCCTTTTATGATGAGGAGACCCAAAAAGCAGTAAAGGTAATCCAGGAAAAACATGGTATACCCATAGATGGAGTTGTGGGTCCATTGACTAAGATCGTGCTTTACAATGAAAAAGAATCTTTGAAGATACCTCATATTATAGGCAAATGATTTTGTGGGGCTAAAGAGTTTGTAATTGTTTCGCCAGATTTATTATTAAAACCTTTTGGCAATCGCTCAAAGGAATTTCCGTCTGGGCAACCGTCCGTTAATCATTGAAAAGTGCGATACTCTTGGGATTACATAGAGATAAAGGGGTGTGCTTGAAAATTGAGTTCAATATTAAGGGCATTAAAGAAGCTTGAAGATGAGACTGCAAGGCAAAATGATTTTCCACGATGGCCGAAAACAATAGATAATATAAGGGCAGTAAACAAACCTGTAAAACGAGCCTGGCTATCCAGTAAATCCTTTCTGATACTTTCCACTGCAATTATTATCGTTTTCTCCGGATGGCTACTATTATACGAAAGGCCGCACTTTATCAAAAGCCCTTCCCCTGAAATTGTACCTTCCAGGCCGGAAGAGAAAGAGGAGGAAGTGGATACCGTATCTCTCTTCGAGACAAAGGGGAGGAATACAAAGCCCGTTTTCGAAACAACATCAGATCTTCTTCAAAAAAAATCGAAAAGGCCAGAGGCGCTTTCGCAGGACACTTCCATTTTGAAGGATAGTGCGGATGCGTATAAATCCGCAAACAAAGAACCAAAGCCTGCGGCATTAAAACAACCTGATACTTTAAAACAGGTCTTAGATTCAGAGTTGGAACTGCAGGCAATCGCATGGTCAATTGATCCAAATGAACGTATAGCTGTCATAAACGGTCAGATCGTAAAAGAGGGAGAATCTATTGAAGAGTTTTTTATTGTACGTATAAGCAGTGAATCCGTAGTCGTTAAAAGGGGAGCGAAAGAATGGGAGTTGATATTCAGACTCAATTAATTGTCAATAATAATCGCTTATCTATGGTGTAAATTTTGATGTCAAATATAGAACCATGTCCTGAATTAATCTGGTTTGCAACCAATCGGTGCAATCTGAATTGCATTTATTGTTGTAACAGCAATGACCCGGATAACCTAAACGAGCTTTCAACTGAAGAAGCCAGAGAGCTAATCGAACAGGTTGCAGATTTTTCTAAATATTTTGTTATTATTGGTGGGGAACCTTTGTTGAGAGAGGATATATTTGAGTTATTTGATTACGCTCATACACTGGGACTTCCCTGTAGTATCATTACCAAAGGAACGAACATGAAAAAGATATGGGCAAAGGAGATGGCCGGGAAAAATGTGCTGGTTAATATTGCCCTTGATGCTCTAAGCAGAGATATTTGTGATAAGTTAAGCCGGAGAGAAGGCACCTGCGATAAGACAAAAGAAGCAATCGATACCTGTCTTAAAGCGGGTATCCTTCAAGGAATAACATGTACCCTGACAAAGGCAAACGCAGAAGAAACCCTCGACATTATGGATTTTGCCGCAGAACTGGGAGTAGAAGGATGCTGGATGAATTTACGCCCGCAAGGAAGAGGCATGGAAGTATATCGTGAGTTGGCCTTAATGGGTCATGAGTTCGAAGAGTATTTAAATAATTTTTACCGCAGGGCAAGGGAAATCAATAAAAGAACCGGCCTTAACTTTTATGTTTATGATCCCATATATTGCCGCATACTTTCCCAGCATGAAGACCAGACATCTCGGATATGTGGGATGGGAAGGTATTTAAATGTAAAGGCAAATGGCGATGTAATCGTTTGTCTTTTTGCAGACCTCAAGGTTGGAAATATCAGAGAAAAGACACTTAAAGAGATATGGTCAGAGGTTGTTTCCAACCGTTTTTTTAATGAGATTCATGATCCCAAAAACCTTAAAGGTGCCTGTGGAGAATGCGCTTATAATTATATTTGCGGAGGATGCAGAGTTAGAGCATACCAGCTAACCGGCGACTGGTTCGCTTCAGATCCTGTGTGTTATCTAACGCAAGTGAGCACCTAAACCGCCTCTCCCCTTTCCTCTTCACATATTCTAAAATGTCCTAAAAAAATCGAATCATTGTAGACAAAATCCCTTGATTATTCGTCATAGGAGATAAACAAAAAATCAAATTCAACAAATGGTAGCAATTTTGAAGCCAAATCGACGATACAACGAAGCAGATACATCCGATAAAGAGTATCAAGTAGCCAATTTGGCGAAAGCGGCCAGGACAGGGGATAGGGAGTCCTTTGAAAAACTTGTAACACTTTTTCAAGAGAAGATTTTTCAGATGGTCTATTATCGTACTTTTTCACAGATGGATGCAGAGGATCTGACGCAAGAGATTTTTCTAAAAGCCTTCAGGAGTATACAAAATCTAAAAGAAGCCCATTATTTTAAATCCTGGCTTTTCAGCATTGCCGTAAATCGGATACGTGATTTCAAAAGAAAGAAACAGATTCTTGCCTTTGTCGGTATCGATAATAGGGGGCAAGGGTTTGAGGAGGTTGAAAGAAAAATCTACGATACCCCTCAGGCAGATAACAACCTATTTAAACAGGAGTTTTGGGAGTGCCTTGGGCTTTTCGTAAAAAAGCTGAGCCATTGGGAACGGGAGGTGTTTCTTTTGAGGTTTCTTGATGAGCTTAGTATAAGGGAAATCGCTCAGAGTATTAATAAAAGTGAGAGTACGGTTAAAACCCATCTTTACCGAGCCATTCATAAATTTAAAGGGGATACAAATCTCGTTCGTCTCTTACAAGGAGAAAGACGATGAGTCAAAAAGAGGAATTACATTTAAATGAGCAGCAGATAATCCAGGCAGTTGTGGATGTGACCGATCTGCCATTTTCATTGCAGGATCATCTTAATACATGTCCTATGTGTCTTGCCCAAAAGGAGCGGTTTTCAGGTCTTCTTTCGCAATTGGGCCATAAGTCAAAGGTCTTATCACCTACTTACAGAAAAAGGGTGACCCTGACTGAGGCAAACGGTACTAAAAGCCCCTGGTTGTGGGCATGGAATTGGCAAAGGCTTCTTGTTGCAGGTCTGAGTTGTGCGATGGTTCTCGCTGTTTTATGGTGGGCCTCGCCGTTTAAAATACCCCCTGAGTGGCAAGAGTCCAAAGCGTACTATGAGATGTGGGAGGATTATCGAATGATGGCTGAAATTGTTTGGCTGGAAGAACATGCTCTTCCACAGGTATATTTTGATATTTCCGGTGAATCCGCCCCTCTTATTAGTGAGGAATTTATTCAGTTCCTTATCCCCCATATTCAAAACGATGCTTTTCATCAATTTAAAACAAAGGAGGTACAATATGTTGTTTAGAAAAATTATGTTACTATTATTTTCTCTTTGCCTTGTATTCTTATGGGTTCTTGTTCCTACCATTTCCATGGGCGATGATATCCTTCCAGGTAAATGGTGGCATATGCCTAGAGTGGCTAAAAAGCTTGAGTTAAGTAAAGAAGAAAAAAAAGAATTAGACGACCTTTTTGTAAAGAGTCGCCGCAGGCTCATCGATCTAAAGAGTACGATAGAAAAAGAGCGGTTCGAACTGGAAAACCTGCTTGAAAGCGAGACATTGGATGAAACCGCTACAATGGAGCAGTTTAAGAAGCTCGAAAAAGCTCGGGAGGATCTTTCTACTGAAAGATTTTCGTTTCTTCTTAAGGTAAGAAAATATTTAGGATTTGGGCGTTATCAGTATCTTAAGACGTTTTTTGGGGAACATCAAATGAGAAAACGTCATGAACAAGGCATGCGTCAAAAGCCATAATTTGTCAGACTGTTGTTTAAATAGTGTCCATCCGGAAATGAGCAATATTGTTCAAGGTCAAGGAAGAAGAAGAGATTAAAATTTGAGCCTGACACCAGAGGGATATGCCCGCCCTGTGGAATCCCCATAGGGGTTCGCAAGGCGAAATTCCACGGGGAAGGCGCAGAGATTGGGCAAAAGGGCCATTTCTGGATGGACACTAACTATTATTAGCCGGGCATTAATGCTTTTAGCCCGTCAACTATCTTCTTAACTGCAAAACCAAGCAATGACAAGCCAGCCCCTATGACAATCAATGCAATACCAGGAAAAAACATATCAGGCTGAAATGCAGTAAAAGCTCCCATACAAAGGCCAATAATTCCTAACAAGATGATGATATAGAATAACATAAAAAATCCCTCCTTTTTTTGTTCACACTGAGTGATTTCCTTTTATGGTTATACTTTGAATATATTTTTTGCATCTTACTCTCTTGTGGCATTTTCCTAACACTTGATCATGCTTATCCGCTTTGTTAAGAACTTATCCCCTGAAAAATCATTTGCATGGCTGTTTAAAAGGAAAGGATAAATTTATGCTTTATATACCCTGTAGTAAAATGAAAAGCAAGATAAAATTAGGTATTCAGTTTTTTTTGGTAACTATTCGGCCACAGATTCACACAGATGAACGCAGACAGGTTTAAATGCAGTAACTACTCAGGCACAGAGGGGCAAAGGCACAGTGGCACAAAGAAAAATAAAAACGTATAGAGATTTGCAGGTCTGGCAAAAATCA
>JAUXFK010000057.1 GCA_030623035.1 Deltaproteobacteria bacterium
AAAAAGTCGTCACTCAGGTGAAAACCGGAGTCCAGATGATCCGCAACTGCTTGAAAACACTGGATTCCGGCTTTCGCCGGAATGACGGGAAATGGTATTTATTGACTTTTTACGAGACCATCATTATTAATATACGCATATTTGCTCAAAAGGAAATCTCTTGTTTAAAACTATTGTAACAATTTTCTTGACAAAATAAGATCGTTAATAGAGAATTGTCTATGTTTTTAGGCACGTAGCTCAGGGGGAGAGCGCTACCTTGACGCGGTAGAAGTCGGCGGTTCGAAACCGCCCGTGCCTACCACTGAAATCAGAGGATTTACGGTTCAAGCGTTTGTCCTTTTTTATACTACAATCCTTTCAAAATACTTTTTTAACCGGTTGTTTGATCAAGGGATGGCTGGTCAATCGAAATATCCATCTGGTGTACATAATCCTTTAGATGCGTACATTCTTCTTCCAAATCGCTTAGAGCCTGCTCTGCTTCAGATAAATCTTCACTTCGACCAATCTGTTCCAAACGCATGGCTGCTTCAGCAATGCGGTTAGCACTGAGATTTCCTGCTGACCCTTTCAATTTATGCGCCTCTTTATGGATTGCCTCTGCATCTTTTTGCTTCAAAGCATCTCTTATAGATTCCACATGTTCAGGCATTAATGATAAAAACTCAAGCAGTAGTTCATTGAGCAGCTCACGATCATCCATCATCCTCTCGAGTGCTTCATTGATGTCAATGGGCAGTTGCTCCTCTTGTTCTTCTGTTAAAACATCAACTTCTCTTATCTCCTCTATCTCTTCTTCAGCCTGTTTAGAAATGTTTTCTCCCCTTATCAATCGCTCGATCTCTTCAAACATTAAATTTTTTCTTATCGGTTTTGATAGATATCCATCCATACCTGCCTCAAGACATTTCTCCTGATCTCCTTCTGAAGCCTGAGCCGTTAACGCGATAATTGGAATGTGTTTGCCTGATGACTTTTCTATCTCCCGTATTTTTTCTGTTGCCTCAAAACCATCTATTACAGGCATTTGCAAATCCATTAATATCAGATCAAAAGGCATTCGTTCATAGGCTTTTATTGCCTTCTCCCCATTTTTTGCTGTGAGTGTTGTATACCCTTCTTTTCTTAGAATACTGACAACAAGTTCAAGGTTGATCTCATTGTCTTCTACTATAAGTATGCGGGTTCCTTTGTATTTTCTCTCTATAACACTATGCCGGGTTACCAGAGGTTCATCCTTACTTTCCGGATCTATTTTCCTGCGTGATATTATCTCCCACATGGTATCAAATAAAACAGTTTGACTTACCGGTTTTGTAAGATATCCATCGCATCCCAGCTTTTTTATATATCTTGAATGACCCAAATCACCTACTGATGTAAGTACAATAATCCTCGAATCGGATATCTCGGGATCACCTTTTATAGAACGGATTAATGACATTCCGTCCATCTGAGGCATTTGGACGTCAACGAGTATCAGCTCATACGGTTTGCCCTCGCCTGCTGAAGCTCTCATTTCTTTTAGAGCTTCCATGCCACTTGCGCAAATCTTCGGATAAATCCCGATAACTTTTAGAGTTTCTGACAGAACTTCACGATTCGTTGCATTATCATCAACGATCATAACCCTGGTATTCTCTAAGTTGTAAGGCTGCTCTGGCAGGGGCGTCCTCTCAACAATCTCTTTCTTTTCAAAAGGGAGGGTAAACCAGAATCGAGAGCCTTTGCCAGTTGTACTCTCAACACCTATCTGTCCACCCATAATTTCTGCCAGTTGCTTGCTTATGGAAAGCCCCAGGCCTGTTCCTTCATAGTTTCTCGTAACTAGCCCATCCGCCTGCGTGAACTTTTCAAAGATAGCTTCCAGCTTATCCTCAGGGATTCCTATCCCTGTATCCTTAACAGAGAACAAAAGCTCAATCATCTTGTCGTCTTTATAACCTTCAATCTGAGTCTTATCTTTATCTGACTGTGCTTTATTTACTTCAACGGTAATTTCTCCATGATCGGTAAACTTGACCGCATTTCCAATCAAATTTATCAGGATCTGACGAAGACGCCCTGGATCTCCACGCAACATATAATGCGTATCCTGTTGAAGTATACATATGATTTCAATCCCTTTTTTCTGGGCGATTGGCGTAATATTATATACCACATCTTCAACAAGAACCCTCAAATCAAAATCGATGCTATCAATGTCTATCTGTCTTGACTCAATCTTAGAATAATCGAGGATATCTTTTATTATAGATAAGAGGTTTTCGCTACTGAAGTTTATCACACTTACATATCGGGCCTGTTCTTCAGTTAGTTTCGTGTTAAAAAGCAACTCTGCGAAACCTACAATCCCATTTAGAGGAGTGCGAAGTTCATGGCTTATATTGGCCAGAAATTCACTCTTTGCCTGATTCGCAACATTCGCCTCATGTGCCAACTTTTCTGCCTCTGAAACCGCCTCATGTAACTGTATGTTCTTTTCCTCTACCTCTTGTTGCTTCTCTTTTATCTTCTGGTTGCTATTTTCAAGCTCTTCCACCGTTATCCTAAGTGTATTCGTTGTTTGTTCCAGATCCTTCTTCTTTCTATATAGGTCAATAAAAACCCTAACCTTACTCAAAAGAATATGCGACTCTATGGGCTTGCAAAGATAATCCACAGCCCCTTTATCATAGCCTTTAAATATATGCTTCTGCTCTTTGCTTATGGCTGTTACAAAGATAATCGGTATGTCTTTTGTCCTTTCGCTTTTCCTCATCAGCTCGGCAGTTTCAAAACCATCCATGTCAGGCATCTGGACATCAAGAAGGACAATGGCAAATTCATGCACAAGCATAAGCCCCAAGGCCTCATTCCCAGACATTGCCTTATGAATATTCAGATCGAGGTCATCCAATAGTGCTTCTAAGGCCACCAAATTTTCCTCCCTGTCATCAACAAGGAGAACATTGACTTCTTCTTTCTTATCCATGACTTCTTTCCTCATTTAACTGCTTTACAAATAAAATCAGCCTTGTAAGATTCACTCAGTGCAATTAAAAGCGGACCAATCTCTTCAATCCTGACAATACGCGCTGTTTTGCACTGAGCAATAGCTGATTGAGGCATGGAATCTGCTATGGCAGTTTCAGGATCCTGAATAATCGTAAACCCTCCTGATTCCTCTATCCGTTTCAGTCCAGAGCTTCCGTCACGATTTCCACCTGTTAATACGACACCTATCAGCTTTTCGTTATATACATCAGCAGCAGTCTCAAATAATACATCGATTGAGGGCCTTGAAAAATTGACATGTTCGTCAATACTCAGTGAAAAAGTCCGATCTTCTTCAATCTGCAAATGATAATTTGCCGGTGCTATATAGACGATACCGGGCATAATCTTCTCTTTCTCATCCGCTTCTTTTACTGTAATTTCACAGATACTGTTTAAATAATCAATAAGAAAGCCATCGCTAGTCGATTGAATATGCAAAACAATAATAACCGCCATGGGAAAATCCGCAGGAAGAGTGGATAAAATTATACGAAGAGCTTGCATCCCACCAGCTGAAGCTCCTACAACAATCGTGTCATACCTCATCTTTCACCTGCGTTTTTTTATCTCGAATACGAGCTTTTGATGTCTGGTGGTTCTCTTTTCTATAAATTCTTTGACCTTTCGCTATTGCTTTGAAATCATCTGAAAGATCACTGTACTTTACCGTCTCCTTAGAGCCAAGGCAAAGAAAACCCTCATCGCTCAAGCTGTCAAAAAAGAGTTTGAAAACCCGATTTTGAAGCTCACGGTTAAAATATATAAGGACATTCCTGCAAACAATCAAGTCCATTTCACCAAAAACACTATCGGTAACCAGATTGTGATCGGCAAATACAACATTCTTTCGTAAGGAACTGTCCATTTTAACGAAATCATACCTCGCCCTATAGTAGTCTGCAAAGGACGAACGCCCACCAGATTGAATATAATTACGAGTATAATCTTTTATTCGGTCAATCGGATAGATCCCCTCCTTTGATATTTTTAGTACTTTTTCATTAAAGTCCGTCGCATAGATCCTTGACTTATTATATAGCCCCTCCTCCTTTAATAGGATGGCCATAGAATAGACCTCTTCACCTGTAGCGCATCCAGCATGCCAGACTTTTATGGCCGGCTGATTCCTTAATGCAGGGACAATGTCTTCTCTTAGCGCCTTGTAAAAAAAAGGGTCACGAAACATCTGCGTTACATTTATAGAAAAATCAAGGAGCAGTGTCTCAAAAAAATTCACATCATTAAGAACCCTATGCTGCATTTCAGAGATTGTTTTAATGCCTGACAGGGAAAGCCTTCGCATAATACGCCTCTTTAAAGAGCTTTTCGCATAGGTTCTGAAATCATAACCGTACTTCAATAGGATCGCCTGCAAAAGCAGTTCAATCTCAATCTTTTCGTTTTCACCCTTCTTCATTATCTAATCAAACTTTCTCGCTTCATCTGTTTTCAGTACAGCCACACCCGCATCATTGATAGAAGTTTATTCGTATCAACAGGCTTGGACAGATAGTCATTTGCCCCTGTTTCTATACACTTGGCCCGGTCGCCTCTCATTGCCTTTGCAGTTAGAGTAATGATTGGAAGACTCTTAAATCTTTTATCTTTTCTAATTTCGCTCATCGCCTCATATCCATCCATTTCAGGCATCATAATATCCATTAAAACGAGATCAACATCGGGGTTTTTGTCGAGACATTCGATCGCTTCTATTCCGTTTTTGCCGATCAGTACTTCCATGCCCTTTTCTTCAAGTATACTCGAAAGCGCAAAAACGTTTCTCATATCATCATCAACCAGAAGAATCTTCTTGTTCTCCAAAATCGATTCCTTGTCATGGATCATTTTTAGAATCTTTCTCTTTTCTTCAGGAAGATCCGCTTCGATACGATGGAGAAACAACACGGTTTCATCCAGAAGCCTTTCAGGAGACTTCGACCCTTTGATAATGATCTTTTCCGCATGCTTGCTGATAAGTACCTCTTCTTCCTTTGTAAGCTCCCTTGCAGTGTAGACAATAATCGGTATATGAACAATCTCCTCATCATCTCTTATCTTCAAAAGCAGATCAATGCCGGACATGTCCGGAAGGCCGAGGTCCAGAATCATACAATCAAAATTTCCGGTTTTAAGCTGTTCATAAGCATCTTGACCGGTAGATACCTCGGTGATATCAATATCTCCATCTCCGATGAGTTCAACAATTGCTTCTCGTTGAACATCATTATCTTCGACAATCAGCAGGTTTTTGACCTTTTTAGAAACGATACCCTCAATCTTTCTGTAAATCTTTTCGAGTTGTTCCATGCCAACGGGTTTCGTAATAAAACCTATTGCACCCATCTTCATTGCATCGAAACTCTCATCAGATGCAGACAAAAAATGGACCGGTATGTGTCTGGTTTTCGTGTCTTCTTTAAGCCTCGACAACACAGCCCATCCATCCATTCCTGGAAGGCCGACATCTAAAACAATGGCATCCGGCATGTAATAATCCGCAAGATGGAGGCCCGTTTCCCCATCCTCTGCGACCAGAACCTTGAATTCCCTTTCCCTGGATATATCCCTCAGTGTGGTTGCAAATTCCCTGTCATCCTCTATAATCAAGATGACCCTATCCCCCTTAGAGATCTTTCTTCGATCATCTTTAACAAATTCGACCTGTTCAATTGGAGAAGGCTTATTGTTGGCTGGCTGTATTGAAGGTTTTTCGATCTTTTCTTCTTCTATTGTTTTATCCTTAAGCTCGCAAGCTCCATCAGGTATTGAAGGTTTATGAACCGAATCCGGCATAACTTCAACCTCTTCTTCCATTTTCTCAGGAATAAAAAGGGTAAATGTAGAGCCTTCACCTTGAATGCTTTTAAGCTGTACTTCGCCCTTTAATAATCTTGCAAGCTCTTTTGATATAGAAAGGCCAAGCCCTGTGCCTCCATATCTTCTACTTGTGCCTCCATCTGCCTGTTGGAAGGCCTCAAAGATCAATTTCTGCTTCTCTTTTGGAATTCCTTCCCCTGTATCTTCCACAGAAAAGGCGATTGCTTCCTGACGGATCAGCCCACTGTTTGAAAGATCTGCTTCTGGATCCGGGCGGCTAACTTTAAGACTCACATGCCCTTCTTTTGTGAATTTAAAGGCATTGGTAAGAAAATTCCTTATAACCTGCTCCACCCTTTTCTGATCTGTATAGATACGATCCGGCAATCCTTCGGCGATATTTATGTTTAGAGGAATCCCCTTGTTATCCGATACAGGCGTAAAAATCTCATCAATATTTGCGGTAATATGCTCTATTTTTGTGCTATCAATATTCGTATCCATCTTGCCTGCTTCCACTTTCGAGAGATCGAGTATCTCATTGATAAGGGTTAAAAGCTCTCCCCCAGAGGAGTTAATGGTCTTAGCAAAGTTTACCTGTTTCTCAGTCAGGTGGTCATCTTTGTTTTCAAAAAGCAAATTTGAAAGCAAAAGGATACTATTGAGAGGAGTCCTGAGTTCATGGGACATGTTTGCCAGAAATTCAGACTTGTATTTACTGGCCATCTCCAAGTCCAATGCCCTTCGCTCCAGAAGCTTCTTGGCATTTTCAAGATCCAGATTCTTACTCTTAATATCTCCTTTCTGTTCTTCAAGGAGCCGACTCTGCTCTTCCAGTTCCTCATTGCTCTGCTGAAGCTCTTCCTGCTGGGTCTGTAGCTCCTCTTCTGACTCCTTAAGGGCTCTGGCCTGCTCTTCTAACTCTTCATTGGTCTGACGCAGTTCTTCCTGCTGTGACTCCAACTCTTCTGCCTGCTGCTGAGTCCTGACAAGCAAAGAGGCCATCTTGCCGCGAGACTGTGCTGAATCTATTGCAATCGCTATACTCTCAGCAACCTGCTCTATAAAGGATTGGTCTAATTCGGAGAATCTGTGGAATGCCCCAAGCTCTATTACCGCTTTCACCTTATTGTTTAAAAGACATGGAGAAATGAGGATGCTTGCAGGCATAGCCTCTCCTGTACCGGAATGAATCCTCATGTAGCCATCCGGGCAATCGGCTACAATAATAGGCCTTTTTTCCATAGCAGCCTGACCGACCAGGCCCTCTCCGATTCGGAATTCTTTATCCAGACCATCTGGATTATGGTGTGCATATGTTCCTGTAAGAGATAGCATCTCATCATCATCGGATATATACAGTGCACCGACTTTTGCATTTAGATAATTACTGACAAAGCTTATAATACTCTGGGTGATTATTCGAAGGTTTTCCTCTCCCCTCAACCAATCGCTCAGTTCCATATGTCCTTTATTCAAAAACTCCTGTCTTTCGTTTTTCTCTTCAGCCTTTTGCATACGCCTTGTATACAAAACACCTACCAGAACCGATAAAAAACCCGTGAAAATAAAAAGGGCAGGGACGACCTTCCTTGAAAAGCCAACCCTTTTTGCTGTTTCAACCCGGGCAATCTCCATCTGATCCCAGCCGGAAGTTGATATGGCCTTGGTCATTACAATTATCTTTGGTGCAATCGGGAAAACAGACTGCTCGATCTCTTGATCCAACTTATTTGTAACCGCTACTTGGCTCTCAAAGGCATCGAGATAGTCTTCAACAGAAAACATAACCTCTTCAAGCGATTTTCTCTTCACTTTATCAAGATCATCCACAATCTTTCTCAGACCTTCCCTGACTTCTTCAATATACTCAGGGCGGTAACTGGCTAAATACCAGTTCACATGGATTCTAGAGGCAATGAACTCTTCGTATATAGAAGAGAGTAGATTATTAGAACTTCTCTTTTCAAAAGAGTTGAAAAGCTCCGTCATTTTCTCATGGATATTTTCCCCCATCTCTATTATTGATGTTCTATTATTGTTCCTGGCTCTAAACCGGATAACTACATTTCTGTATTTATCTATATACTCATCCGTAAGGACTTGAAGCTCTTCAATTATCTTTAAATCCTCAGGGGCTTTAAACTGATTTTTCGTCTTTTTCAAGGCATCCAATACTCTTTTTATATCATCCTCTGCCTGGTTATTATACTTTTCGTTCTGGCTAAAAATATATTTTTCAACCGAACCCCGCAAAGAAAGTAAGGACAATTCAATTTCACGGACAAGCTGGACTTTTTCTGAGATTAACTTTGTTATTTGCTCGACTTTATTGGCTAACATCTCTGTCTGTGAAATGGATAAGGCTCCCAAAAGAACAATACAAAGCAAACCGAACACGTATGGTGCCATTAACTTTAGAAAGCCTTTATTAGAAGATTTCAACTTCAAATCCATACGCAATATGCCCTCCTACAATATCATTTTTATTGTCTGCTTTTCAATTTTGCTAACACTCCATCACTTTCGTATCATCTTTACTTTGAAATGCTGATCCAGTCGCATGGCCTTTAGTAGTTGATATATATACTTTAGAGACATTAATCACTGTCAATTTTCCGTCAGATTCATTGAGTGTATTACAGGTGGCAATTAGAATGCCTATACCGATAGAGTCAACCCTTGTCACACTTCTTAGATCGACAACAAGTTCCTTACAGCCTTCTTCCAATACACAAAGAAGCTCTTTCCTAAACTGTTGTGCCATTTTGGCTACGATATTTTCACCTGGTTTTACGATTGTCTTACCTTCTTCTCTAATGATTTCACTCATCAAAGCCCTCCATTTTTTTTGCAAGATTGTTGGGTATACGAATAATACATCTAAATATTCCGCAATTATCATGCCTATAAGTAAAACATCAAAGACATGGGGGAAATTCAATGGTTATTTGATTTTCTTGGTTTTACTCTTAAAAATAATGTTTTTAACCAAGGAAATGATCAATCTCTAGAAATGGATTGTGGAAAGGCAATCGGGTTCTTTTAGAATGCGTTTTTAAATGCGATGTGCCGTAATTGTTTAGCCATCTTAAGGAGCTAACGAGATTTTATGATTTAAACTGTCTTTTCCTCACGATTTGAACCATTTTGAAGATTCTAAATTCGCTACGCTAAATTGCAAATAACTCAAAAATGTTCGTCAAAGACCATCCAAATCATTATCCGGCTAAACAGTTACGGTGTGCCAATTTGAAACGTTCGTCTTTGATTTACGGATCCAGCTTCAGGCCAGAGTGATTTTTGTCAAAATACCGACGTTTCGCTTAGCATTTATTGGTTCTTCCTGTATCTTTTTAAAAAGAAGTATCATTGAACTACGGGTTAAGTCTCTAAAATCTCCAGCCCTAAAAGGCTAATATCATCACTGGGGCCACCTTTGGCACTTGTCCATTTCTCTACTTCAGACATGAGATTGGAGAATGTTTCTTTTAATCTCAAGTCCTTCATATTTTCGAGAATCCGTATTATACGATCGATAGTAAATTGTTGATCAAGATGATTCATAGCCTCAAGGATACCGTCAGAGTAAAGCACAATCCTTTCTCTGGGTTTTAGTCTTAGCAACCCTTCCGAGTATTTAGAGTCTTTAAAAAAACCAATTGGAGGACCACCAACATCATTGAGTGACTTCACCCCTTCCTCGCCAACCACTATGAGTGATGGGTGCCCTGCATTAGACCAGTGGAAAGTCAATTTGAATGAATCTAATATTCCATACATAATTGTAAAATACTGTCCTGTATGTAAATCCATTGGGAATTGCCGATTCAGTGATTCGAGTACATCCTTTGGGGGTGTTAAAATATAGTAAGGAGGGTAAGTAACATAGGTCTTTAATATTTCTCTTCGTTCCGTTAATAAATAACTCAATGCGACTGAAAACAGAGCGGATGGTACCCCATGGCCCGATACATCCAACATATAGATTCCATAGTGATTCTCATCAAGGCGCAATACATTGAGCATATCCCCACCCAACTGTGTACAGGGGAAAAACTTCCAGCACATATCAATCCCATCGATATTGGGTAGATTGTTTGGCAATAGACTCTGTTGAATACTTGCAGCGTATTCCAGATCTTTGATTATCTTATGGTTGGCTTCCTCCAATAACTTATTCTTTTTGCGAAGTATGTTCTCCAGCTCCAGGATGCGAATCCCAACATCAATACGGCTCTTAAGCCCTTCCTTATTGAATGGTTTGGTAAGAAAATCATCGGCTCCCGCTTCAAACCCCTCAACCAGGTCTGTGATCCCCTCTCTGGATGTGAGGATGATTGTGTATGTATATCTCACCTTGGCGTATTTTCGAATCTTCCGACAGAGTTCTGTTCCGTATATCCCAGGCATCATCCAATCGGTTATTACAATATCAAACTCCATGTCCTGGAACATATTCCATGCCTTGAGACCATCTTCAGCTGTAAATACTTCGTATCCCCATTTATTAAGCGTCTTTTGCAACAACTTCATGGAAATGGGGTCATCTTCGGCAATAAGGATCTTCATGGACGATCTTCCTTCACTTGAAATTAAGATTGCTTATTTAACATAATGGATATGGATTACTCATTTCATATGCAACAATCATACCATGGATATGCAAAAGGGAATGCCCAGAAAGGCAGGATTTAATAATTTAAAATTCAAGGGGAAAGTTGGGGCTGACAACAACAAAAAGCTAGTCTGACCTATCACTTTGGCAGTAGCATTTTCGATGATTGCTGATCCACCATTTTCGTAAGATTTTTGGCTGGTTGTAATCCCAAAAGCCGACATGTTTTTACCATGTAGTTTAAAAGTTTATTATCGGTTTTTAGAATAAGGGATTCTCCTGCTGATTTTATAGTGGCTGTTCTGGGTGGTTCAAATTTACCCCTTTTCTTAGACCAACATATCATACATAAAATCGTCTTAAAAAACGAATCCGCCTCTGATGGAACATACGAAAAGTGAACCCTGAATAGAGGGGGAGCATTCGATAGAATCCTTTCGATCTTGGCATACAGGTTATTCGTAATCTGGTTTTTCTGAGTATCGAATAAAGAGATTTTGAGATTCGTCATATCCTCAAAAACCTCCTGTGTTTGAATCTCTGCCTTTGTAACTGTTAATCTTACGATATTACCGGCATATACTTTTTCAACGGCTTGTTTCCCTTCAAAAATTGTAAACTCAATATTCAAGGGTTTTTGTAGCTTTGTAAGTTCAATTGTTTCCTTTTCTGGAAGAAATAATATAGGAGCACCGAAAATCGCCAGTATCGCATCCCCAATAATCTCATCGATAGTGCCCTTATATTCGAAAATGATATCTGTCATTACATCAAGATAGTTGTTGAGCATATTCACGACACCCTCTGGAGGGAGTTGCTCACTTATAGCAGTAAAACCACGTAAGTCTGCCATCATAATGGTTACTGTACGGTTCTCTCCCCCAAGCGATAATCCCTCGGAGGACTCAAGGATCGTATCAACAATGTCATCGGATAGGTAACGACCAAAGGTCTTGCGAATGAAGCGATTCCTTACTTCAAGTTCTTTGTTAAGCTTATCCAGTTCCTTTCTTTGCTTTATTTCCATGTCATAAAGTCTCTTTTTCTCTAAGCACGCTCCAATTCGAGCCTTTAACAAGACCGGATCGAATAGCTTGGGCAGATAATCTTCTGCCCCCATTGCAATGCATTGGATTACGCTGTCCATCTCATCTAATGCAGAGATAACAATCACTGGCAAGCTCTGTAACATATTATTCTGTTTCAAATAGTTAAGTACCTGGTAACCGTCCATCTCTGGCATGATTATATCGAACAGCATGATATCCAATGATTGATTGTTGATTATCTCGATCGCCTCTCTTCCATTTTCAGCTACAGTGACGGTATGTCCCTGTTGTTTTAAAAGGTGAGATAATCTCTGACGGTTTATCGGATAATCATCAACCACTAAAATGTGGCCACGGTAGGCCTTCATATCATCTCTTTTGATATCACCAAGTCTTTTTTCTCCTTAAATAATCCTGACAGGCGCATCGCTCCAAAATCAGCACTGCTCGATTTCAAGGTATGTGCCGCTATTCGCAAATCCACCGCATTGCCTTGTTCTAAAGCCTGTTGCATCTTGCTGAGCAATTGCGGCGTATTGGCGATAAAACTATCGATCAACTCTAATACAAAGTTGGAATCACCGATCATATCTACTAGCCTGTCAAAAACCTTATAATCAAGCACTGCTGCAATTTGAAAGGCAGGCTTTATAGAGGTGGCCGATGGCTTATTCATTTCTTCAGGTCCTATGTGTCCCAAACCTTCGCTACTTTTTATCTCTTCAGTGGGACGGTACTTATCCAATACTCGGTTCAATTCTTCGAATCGAATAGGCTTTTCAATATAATCATCCATCCCCGCCTTCATGCAGTCTATTCGGTTGTCTTCCATAGTATTTGCCGTTAATGCAATAATGCGCGGGCTAAACTCGCCAGGCCATTCACGACGGATACAACGTGTGGCTTCAAGCCCATCCATCTTTGGCATCTCAACATCCATGAGGATTATATCATATGGCTGTTTTCGTAGGGCTTCTAAACCATTTTCAGCCACATTTGCCTGGTACCCCAGCCTTTGTAAAGACGAAGAACCAACTTTTGATTGATCACATTGTCTTCTACCAGTAAAATCTGCAGAGACACCCCTCCCTCCTCTTGTTAATAAATCTAAGTCCTTCGTTTCTCAGGATAAACTCACCGAAAGAATAGCGGCTTCATTTTCCTTAGCAACTCGAATTTACTTTACTACAACATCAACTCACTGCTGTCCGGTTAAGATTTTTAAATACAGCTTAACCACATGAAAACACATTAAATATAATGATTATAAAGTTAACTCTAAAGAATAAACTCCCTATTTATGGTAGGTTACAGATTTGACAGTTATAAAGGGCATAGATTTTCC
>JAUXFK010000045.1 GCA_030623035.1 Deltaproteobacteria bacterium
CTGATATCTCTTTTTTCCATAAAGCTAAACTCTTACCAAATCTTTAACTTAACCAAGGTTTATCGGCAAAAAACCTTTTGATAACTTGATAGTATAGGAATTTCCATTTTTTGACAGGATGTACAAGATGATCAGGATATAAGAAGAGTAAAAAAGTCATGTAAATCCTGTCAAAAGAGTCCGCCCGAAGGGCGCTAAGTTCTTAAAAGGAATTTTTATTTAGGGAACTGCCGGTTAACACAGTAGCTCATCTGTTAAAAACGTTGCAAAAGGAGAGGTTATCTATGAAAGTGACTTGTGTGGGAGGAGCGGGGACTGTAACGGGTTCCAACTACTTGATTGAGGCAAAAGGTGTAAAAATTCTGGTTGACTGCGGTATGTTTCAGGGCTTGAGAGAATTAGAGGAACGCAATTATATGGATTTCCCATATAACCCCCAAACGGTGAGTCATCTTTTTTTAACACACGCACATATCGATCACAGTGGTTTAATCCCTAAACTGGCACGGGAGGGATTTTATGGTACGATCCTATGTACAGAAGCGACTGCAGACTTGTGCGAAATCATGCTGGCTGACAGTGCCTATATACAAAATATGGAAGCAGAATGGCGCAACCGTAAGAAGAGGCGTGCCGGACGAGAACGCTTTATCGAAGCACTTTATACACAATCCGATGTCAAGAATGTCATGAAACTTTTCCGGCCGGTAAATTACGGGCAGGAGGTTAGTATTTCACCGAATGTACGTGTCCGTTTAAATGATGCAGGCCACATACTGGGCTCGGCTATAGTTGAACTCTGGATCGAGGAAAACGGTACTGAGGTCAAACTCGTTTTTTCCGGTGACCTCGGCAGTACCAATCAGCCGATCATTAAAGATCCTACATACATTGAGAGCGCAGATGTCGTCTTCATTGAATCAACCTATGGCAATCGTCTTCATAAGTCCAAAGAAAGCACCTATGAGGAGATCAAACAGGTTATTATTGACGCCCATAAAGATGGGGGAAATGTTGTGATTCCTGCCTTTGCAGTGGAACGCACCCAGGAGGTACTGTATATATTAAACGAGCTGTATCAGGAAAAACAAATTCCCTATATGGATGTTTATTTAGACAGCCCCCTGGCCGTATCCGCCACGGATATTTTTTTAAAACACCCCGAATGTTTTGATGAAGAAACCATGAAGAAATTGAGTACAGGTGATCACCCGCTGGACTTTGAGAGGATGCACCTCATTCGCTCCGTGGAAGAATCCAGACGCCTGAATGAAGTCGAAAAAGGGGCCATAATCATTGCAGCCAGCGGGATGGCTCATGCAGGCCGTATCAAGCATCACCTGCGTCATAATCTTTGGCGTCAAGAGGCGCATATCGTATTTGTAGGCTACCAGGCCAATGGCACTACAGGACGCCTTATTGTAGACGGTGCAAAGCATGTAAAGATTTTCGGAGAAGAAGTGAAGGTGAGGGCAAAAGTCCATACCATAGGCGGATTCTCCGCTCATGCTGATCGGGACGGTCTTGTGAAATGGTTGCAGAATTTTAATCCAAAGCCAAGGATCTCCGTTATTGTACATGGTGAGCCTAATTCCTCGATAGCCTTTAGCGATTATGTCAGGGAGCAGCTCGGACTGGATACGATTGTGCCACAACTCGGAGAAGTAATCGATCTTGATATCGCGATGGGTGAATTCAAGAAAGAAGGTATAGCTGTTACACCATTAGAATTCAGCAAAGAACTGGACCAAACCTGGTTAGAGCTGGATGATATTATCACCCGATTAGGAGATATGGAGGATATTGGAAACTACGAGGTACGAGAAAGCCTGGCACCCAGGTTACGGGACATAAACAAAAAACTGGTTGAAATAAGAGAAAACATGGCCGGCAAGGAAATCTGAGGGCATGTATGAGGAGATATTTATGAAAAACAGGTATTTTATCGTTCTTTTGTCTTTAGCTATAATGGTTACATTTGTCTTTTCAGCGAATGTTTATGCAAAAAAAAGGATTGTTTTCGGTGGGGGGCCTGCTGGCGGAACCTTCCAGGTATTTGCCAATGCAATACAGGTCTATAAGCCTATTAAAAGATTGGATGGCTACAATATTCAAGCCCAATCTTCTGCCGGTTCTGTTGAAAATCTTCGGAAAGTAAATTCGGGTAAATCCCATTTTGCAGTGGTGTATTCGGGTCACATCTGGCAGGCAAGAGGTGGGATGATGAAGAACGATAAGAGAAGATACCTGGATGTTCTTGCGGTTTCCTGCTTATACGGTGCGCCTGCTCAACTTATCGTCAGGTCTGATTCCGGCATTAAAAGCTGCAATGATCTGATAGGTAAAAAAGTGGGCGTTGGCAATGCAGGTTCCGGTGCCTTTGCCAATTGCGAGCTGTTTTTTACGCATATAGGAATCTGGGATAAGATTAAAAGAAACGCAATGGGATACAATGATGCTGCCAATGCTTTTGGCAATAACCAACTCGATGCCTTCTGGCTCTTCACTGCTTTTCCAAGCGGTGCTGTTATAATGGCTGCCCAAACGAATGACATTGCACTGATAGACCTTGATAAGGATGCATCCACCTTGGGATTTTATGATAAATATCCTTATTTTGGCAGGGTCTCTATTCCTGCCCGCACGTATAAGGGTGTAGATTCTGATGCGCCATCATTTCAGGACTGTGCACTGTGGGTGGCGAATACGAAAACACCCGCTTCTTTAGTATATCAGCTCCTTTCAATAGTATATACGGATGAAGGACTTAAGCACATGGTCAACCAGAAAAAAACCTTTAAAGAAATGAGCCTTTCAAACGGAGTGAAAGGCATTGTTACGCCTTTGCATCCTGGTGCTGAGAAATTTTGGAAGGAAAAAGGCGTATTAAAATAATGTACGATAAACTGAAAGGGTTTGAGCAGATAATCTTTGATACGCTTTCCGTGATACTGGTGCTGTTCTATTCCTATTCGGCCGTAATCGAACCCGCAGCCACACAGTACCACAGAGGGATATATGTAATTATCACTTATGTATTGGTTTTTTTACTTTACCAGTCCATATCCCCGATTATGCGCATACTCGATTATGTACTCATCTCGCTTTCTATCATAACCATCGGTTACTGGATGCTTAATTTTGAGGCGATAAATTACCGCGTAGGTGCTGAAACAAGGGTTGATATGCTCATTGCAACGATCGGCGTCATTATAAGCGTGGAATTGGCCCGGAGGGTAGTCGGCAATGTTTTTGTGTTTATAGGGATATTGATGCTGTTTTATGGTGTTTATGGGGCGTATATGCCGGATTTGGTATCCCACGCAGGGGATTCGTTTCCCCAGCTTTGTACCAGTATCTTTTATAAGAGTGATGGTATATTTGGTATTATGGCAAATGTGCTTGCAACCTATGTAGTCCTGTTTGTGCTTTTTGGTGCCTTCTTAGAAAAATGTGGGGCGCAGAAGTTTTTCATTGACTGGCCTTTAGCTGCTGTCGGACATAAAACAGGAGGCCCTGCCAAAGTATCTGTGATTGCCAGCGGTCTGTTTGGATCGATCTCCGGCAGTGCAATCGCAAATACAGTATCTACAGGCGCATTCACAATCCCGATGATGAAAAAGGCCGGGTTCAAACCTCATGTTGCAGGCGGTATTGAGCCGGCAGCCTCGATTGGAGGCATGTTCATGCCGCCGATTATGGGTGCGGGCGGGTTTATTATGGCAGAACTTACAGGTTTGCCATACTCTAAAATAATGCTGATAGCATTATTCCCGGCCGCTATGTATTTTTTCAGTGTTTTTGTTATGGTTCACTATGAAGCCAAGATTTACAATCTGACAGGAGAAAAACATAAATACAGCGCCCGGGAAATTCTTAAGCGAGAATGGTTCTATACCATTCCCTTGCTTGTAATCACAGTACTGATGCTGACAGGATATTCGCCAGGATACTCTGCGATTGCAGGTTTGATAAGCTGTGTCGTTATCAGTTGGTTTAGAAAGGAAACACGCATAGGTTTAAAAGGATTCATAGATGCATCCAGGACAGGTACAATGAACAGCCTTAAGATAGGGGCTACAGTCGGGATTATTGGTATTATTATCGGTATTCTAACCTTCAGCGGTCTTGTATTAACCTTTGCGGATATCATGATTGAAATGGCAGGGGGCTCATTGGTTTTAACCATCCTGCTAATCGCCCTGGCCTCCCTTGTGCTTGGCATGGGTGTTCCGGTTACCGCTGCCTATTTGATAACCGCGGTTGTTGCTGTTCCGGCATTAACACATTTAGGAGTCAACCTTATAGCTGCTCATATGATTGTCTATTGGCTATCACAAGATTCAAATATTACTCCGCCCGTATGTATTGCAGCTTTTGCAGGTGCAACCATTGCCAAAGCCAACATGTGGCGCACCGCCTTTACCTCTTTTAAATTCGCTAAATTTCTCTATTTGGGCCCTTTTCTCTTTGGTTATGTGCCGGGCTTTAGCCTAAACGGATCTTATCTGGATATTTTGAAAGTAATGGTGCTGATTGTAATTGTTACCTATCTTTTTTCTTATATGTTTAGCGGAGCAACATTTTATAAGCTAAAGGGCATCTTTGCAGACACATACATGCCGGATCTTGGGATGTTAGGAGCTGTGGCAGGCGGTATTACAGGGTTTCTTATAAGGCCTGCCGCCCTGTCCGGGGAGAAGCTGCCATTTAATGCAGTGCTGTCTCATGGTTCAAATACTGCCCTTTTAGATAATATATTAAACCCATTAGCCAGGGATTCCTTCAATATAATGGCAGTATGTACAGTGATTGGGCTGATCATTGGAATATATACAGGGTATTTTATAAAATCAAATAACCTTACGGAGGAAATGAAAAAATGAAGACGAACTTAGAAAAACTTTCGGAGTTAAGAGAGCGTAAGAAAAGAATCTTAGAAATGGGTGGTCCAAAAAGCATAGAGAAACAACACGGCCGTGGGAAATTGACTGCCAGAGAAAGGATCGATCTGCTCTTTGATACCTCTACATTTATGGAGGTTGATGCACTGATAAAGCACAGGTGCACTTTTTTTGGCATGGAAGCAAAGGAAATTCCGGCTGATGCCGTTATTACAGGAGGCGGAAAGATATTGGGGAGAAATGCCTTTGTTGCAGCAGAGGATTTTACGGTTGTTGCAGGGACATTCGGGGAGATGCACGGCAAAAAAATCTGTAAGGTTATTGACTCAGCAGGAAAATGCGGATCCCCATTTGTCCAGATCATTGATTCCGGGGGCGCCAGGTTACAGGAGGGACAGGACTCGAGCGAACCTTATGCCCAGTTATTTCGCAGGCATACCCTTTATTCCGGAGTCATTCCCCAAATTACCCTCTTGTTGGGCAGTTGTGGAGGCGGCGCTGCATATGGTCCTGCATTGACGGATTTTATAATTATGGTAGACGGTGTCAGCCGTATGTACATGGGAGGGCCTGCCTTTGTAAAGACAATGCTCGGTGATGATAAGACAGAGGAAGAATTGGGTGGGGCCAAACTTCACAGCGAGATAACAGGCTTGTGCGATTTCGTTGCCAAGGATGACGCAGAGGCGATTGAGATTGCCAAAGAGCTCTTAAGCTTCTTTCCCTCAAATAACAGGGAGAAACCGCCTGTTGCCGAAACAGGGGATGACCCTGCTCGGATGAACAGGGGTATCATGGATATCCTGCCGGATCATTCCAAAACTCCATTTGATATGTACAGGATAATAAGGGAGATCGTGGATAACGGTTACTTTTTAGAGGTTAAGGCCAGATTTGGAAGGAATATGATCACCGGTTTTGCCAGGTTGAATGGCAGACCTGTCGGGATATTGGCAAATAATTCCATGGTTATGGGGGGCGTTATTGACGTTAATGCTGCAAATAAACACGCCAGATTTGTGCGGATTTGTGATGCCTATAATATCCCCATCGTACATATACAGGATTCACCAGCGGTGATGATTGGCCAAAACGAGGAGAAGAAGGGGATCATAAAGCACGGTTCCAAGATGCTCCATGCGCTTACTGAGGCCTCTGTACCGAAGATAACACTGGTTATAAGAAATTCATATGCCGGCGCACAGTTATGTATGTGTAATGCCCCTTTGGGAGCTGATTTTGTCTTTGCCTGGCCAACTGCAGAGATTACCCTTGTGGGCCCTGAGACAGCGACGAGCATTCTCTATGCAAAGGAGATCGCAAAGGCAGAGAACCCTGAAGAAATAAGGGAAAAGCGTTTACAGGAATACAAGGATGTCTGGATTAACCCATATATGGCTGCTGAGAGAGCATATATAGACGATGTTATAGAACCCGAAGCATCGCGGGCTATACTGATCAGTTTTCTTGACTCTCTTGAGAACAAAATCGATGAAAAGCCATGGAAAAAACACGGGATTATTCAGTTGTAATCGGGTTCTATGCACCGGGGTTTGGTTTGAGCTTGGCTTTTTGAATTTAATGGCTATCGAGGCCGATTTTTTTGCAAAGAGAGGTCAAAAACTATTTTGAATTTTAGCGGGTTGTTGCCCAAAAGAAAAAGGGTTTGCGCAACAACCCGTTACTATATAATAACTTTAATGAAACGGTGCGTTGGATTTCATTTGACAACGATCAACACAGTTATATAATAAGTCGAAAGGAGCGGTACTATGATTACAGCCAGGGACATTATGACAAAAGAGGTCTTAACGGTTTCTCCGGAAACCGATGTTAACAAGGCCGCAAGATTACTATTGGATAACTTTATGAATGGAATGCCGGTAGTCGATGAACAGGGAAACCTGGTTGGAATTATCTGTCAGAGTGATCTCATCGCTCAGCAGAAAAAGCTTCCCATCCCCTCTGTTTTTACTCTCCTTGATGGTTTCATCCCTCTAGTCTCCCGAAAAAATTTTGAAAACGAATTAAAAAAGATAGTTGCCTCCACTGTAGCTGAGGCGATGACTCCAAATCCAATTACTGTGGGTCCTGAAAGCAGCATTGAGGAAATTGCCAGGTTGATGGTAGACAAAAAGCTCCATACCCTTCCAGTCATGGATGAAGGCAAACTGATAGGTGTTGTAGGCAAAGAGGATATCCTGCGCACTCTTCTGCCTTGCGATGAAAATTCCCAGGATACACAAGAGTAAAGGATCGAGTTATGGAACTTCCGGTAGTTGGGATTACAATGGGAGACCCTGCAGGGGTAGGCCCTGAAGTCATTGTGAAGGCATTATCAGATCCTGGAATTTTTCAGATCTGCAGGCCTGTTGTACTCGGTGAGCAAGGGATAATATCAAAAGCAGTAAATATCCTTGAATCAGAGGTTCAGGTATATGCCACTATAAATATAAAGGCCGCTACATACCAGGCAGGAAGGATAAATATAGTAAACCTCTCCAGCCTGGGTGCAAATACTCTCGTTTTCGGAAGAGGGGATGAAGGATTCGCAGAGGCTGTGATAAATTATGTAAAGACAGGGGCGAGATTGGCCCTTAATGGAGAGATTGAAGCCATAGCCACTGCCCCAATAAACAAAGCGGTGATAAACAAAGCGGGTTATAACTTTTCAGGGCATACTGAGCTTCTTGCAGAGTTAACGAAGACCAAAGACTATGTAATGATGTTAGCCGGAAATCGGCTGAAGGTTGCCCTGGTAACAACCCATTGCAGGTTAAATGACGTAGCAGGCCTTTTAGACATTGAGAGGATATATATGATCATCGAGGTAACGGATCGTTCTCTTAAGGAGTATTTTGGCCTATCGAGACCTAAACTGGCAGTGGCATCTTTAAACCCCCATGCAGGTGAAGGCGGGTTATTTGGAGATGAGGAGGAGAGGATAATTGCGCCGGCAGTAAACAGGGCCAAAAAGGCAGGGATCGATGCGATTGGTCCCCTGCCTGCGGACACCCTTTTTTACTATGCCTCCCGCGGGGATTATGATGTGGTTATATGCATGTATCATGATCAGGGCCTTATCCCGCTAAAGTTATTGAGTTTTCAAGACGCTGTAAATGTAACCCTGGGATTGCCGATTATCAGGACATCAGTGGATCATGGAACTGCATACGATATTGCAGGCACGGGAAAAGCCGATGAAACAAGCCTAAAAAACGCAATCAAACTTGCAGCATCTATGGCAGCTAAAAAATTGAAGGCCAGGTGAGGCTTTTGAAAATGCTCAACAGCCCCGTTACACTTTGTCTCTTATGAATTCTATGGCCTTATTAAGCCTATTGATTACCCTTTTCTTTCCCAGTACCTCGATCACTTCATATATCCCCGGACTCACAGTCGTTCCTGTCAATGATACCCTTACCGGTTGGGCGAGCTTAGCGAGTTTTGTACCTTTCAAAATAGATAAATCTTTAAATGTCTCTTCTATTGCTCTTTGATTGAAGTCTTCTATCCGGCTGAACCTTTCGATCAGGATATGGAATATATCCAATAGCTCCGGCTTTAAAAATTTTTCGGCGGCCTTTTTTTCGTACGAAATATCTTCTTTAAAAAAGAACTCGGAAGAATCCGCCATCTGGAGTAATGTCTTGCTCCTTTCTTTTAAAAGAGAGATTATCTTTTGCAATAACTCAATATCATGGATACTTAATCCTCTTTTTTGTAGAAAAGGGACCAATAACTCTGCCAGGGTTTCAGAATTCTCTTCTTTGATATACTGAGAGTTTAACCACAAGAGCTTCTCCGGGTTAAATATCCCGGCTGATTTTCCAACACTATCCAGTGAGAACTTTTCTATCAGTTCATCTCTTGAAAATATCTCCTGATCCCCATAAGACCAGCCTAATCTCACCAGATAGTTTACCATGGCATGCGGGAGGTAGCCCAGTTCCTTATAGGCCATAACCGATGTGGCACCGTGCCGTTTGCTTAAACGGGCCTTATCAATACCCAATATAAGGGGAACATGCGCAAATCGGGGTATCGGTGAATCGAGGGAATCATAAAGAAGTACCTGTCTGGCGGTATTGTTGAGGTGGTCATCACCCCTGATGATATCGGTAATCCCCATCGTTATATCGTCCACCACGACTGCAAAGTTATATGTTGGATACCCATCAGATCTCTGGATAATAAGATCGTCGAGTTCGGCATTTTCAAAGATCACCTCACCTTTAATCAAATCCGCTACTTTCGTGCATCCCTGTTTGGGGGTTTTGAATCTTACAACATGGGGTTCATCCGTTTTGGGCCTGTCGAGTTCCCGGCATTTCCCACTGTATTTTGGCTTTTTCCTCTCGGACATGGCCTGTTTTCTGTTTTTTTCAAGCTCCTCAGGGGTACAGTAACAGTAATATGCCTCCCCTTTACTCAGCAGCTTCTCAATGTACTCCCTGTAAATATCAAACCGTTCACTTTGAAAGTAAGGTCCTTCATCCCAATTGAGCCCCAGCCATTCCATTCCATCGTAAATGGCCTGGATGGACTCTTTTGTTGAACGGACACGATCGGTATCTTCTATCCTGAGGATAAACTTCCCCTTATAATGTCGCGCAAACAACCAGTTAAACAAGGCTGTCCTTGCACCACCAATATGTAAATAACCTGTAGGGCTTGGGGCAAATCTGGTTCGTATCTCTGACATTTCTCCACCTTATTATAGTAAATGAATTATTATTATGAAAATGGTTATTGACTTCCCTTTGCAAAAAATCGGTCACAGCAAAGGCGGTCACATTATAACGCGTGCAACTGTTTGAGCAGTGTAGTGAGCGTTAAGAAAGAACAGAAGATTGTTTCTTGATTGTGAGTCTTAACAGGTACATTTGTGGCTGTCTAATTCAAATGGTCAATACTGTTCTTTCTTTATGCTCACTAAATCGCGAGTTTTGCACGGATTATAATGTGATTGCCTTTGCTGAGTTAACTCAATAGCCATTATTATGAATATTCATGAAAATCTAAGTCTTTAACTTCATTATAGAGATTCTTCCAGTCGTCATCTTCGAAGGCGATTGCGAACTTTAAATCAGGAGAAAACCTGAACCTTTTCGGGTCGTTGGTGATAAGCTCGACAATCCTTCCCAGAGAGGCTTCAGCCTTTGGATCGAATGATAATACAATCTCTTTCTCATTATAGTCAATGCCTGTTATAAGAAGTTTCTTTAAAAGGTTCTTGATTTTTACGACTTCGAGTAAATTCTCTACAAAAAGGGGAATTCTGCCGTATCTATCTGTCAGTTCTCCTTTTATATCTCCAGCATCCTCATCTGATTGGATCAGTGAAAGCCTCTTATAGATCAAGAGTCTCTGGTTGGTATCCTTAATATAATCCTGCGGGATATAGGCAGACACATTTAAGTTGATTTCCGGCTGTATTTCATAGGTTATCTCTTCGCCCTTTAGCTCTTTAATCGTTTTTTCCAATAGATTTATATACATTTCATAACCAAGGGTGGCGATATGACCGGACTGGGAAGTCCCCAGCATGTTTCCTGCCCCCCTTATCTCCAGGTCGTGTGCTGCCAGTTTGAATCCGGATCCCAGCTCAGTGAGTTCAGATAATGCTCTTAGCCGTTTCATGGCATTTTTTGATACAAGATATTTCCCGGGTACCAGCAGATAACTATACGCCTGTTGTTTTCCTCTTCCTACCCTTCCCCGCAACTGATACATCTGTGCCAAACCCAATCTGTCAGCACGATTAATGATAATCGTATTGGCACAAGGAAAGTCCAGGCCGGATTCAATTATGGTCGTACATACCAGAAGATTAATCTCTTTTTTAAAAAAAGACATCATTATATCTTCTAAGTCCCTCTCTTGCATCTGCCCATGGGCAAAACCCATCCTTGCTTCAGGAACTATTTTTTTTAGATATCTTACCATTGTATGCATACTTTCTACCCGATTATGCACAAAGAATACCTGACCTTCCCTCTCTATTTCTTTGAGTATCGCCCTTCGAATCGTATTATCATCAAATTTAGTAATATAGGTTTTTATGGCCAGACGATTCTCAGGAGGGGTGCTGATTATACTTAAGTCTCTAATTTGCATAAGGGACATGTTGAGTGTCCTTGGAATAGGGGTAGCTGTCATAGCGATCACATCAACCGTTTTTTTGATTTTTTTCAGCTTTTCTTTTTGGGATACGCCAAATCGGTGTTCTTCATCGATGACTAACAACCCCAGGTCCTTAAAGACCACGTCTTTTTGAAGGAGTCGATGTGTCCCTATCACGATATCGACCTCCCCGTGTCTCAGTTTATCGAGGGTGGTTTTTTGTTCCTTTTTGGTTTTGAACCGACTGAGCACATCTATAAAGACCGGATATGGCTCGAATCTGTCAATGAAAGTCTGATAGTGCTGTTGCGCAAGAATGGTTGTAGGAACCAATACACCGACTTGCTTGCCGTCCATAACCGCTTTAAACGAGGCTCGAATAGAAACTTCGGTTTTACCAAAACCTACGTCTCCGCAAATGAGTTTATCCATCGGTTTATCGTCTTCCATGGCCCTTAATACACTTTCGATCGCCTCTATCTGGTCCGGAGTTTCTTCATATTGAAAAGCCGCCTCAAATTCTTTGTAGTAAAGGTCCATCTTTGAGAAAGCGAACCCTTTTTGTATACTCCTTGTGGCATATAACTTTAGAAGCTCTTTCGCCATTTTTTTTATGGATTCTTTTACTTTCTTCTTCTTATTCTCCCAGGAACGCCCACCAAGCTTATCAAGCACTATTGAATGATCTTTCCCTCCCATATATTTTTGGAGGAGATTGAGCCGTGTAACAGGCAGATAAAGCTTATCCCCATCCCGATACTCAATAAGGATGTAGTCGTTGTCTATCCTGTCTATAGTGAGTTTTTCCAATCCATGGTATATCCCTACACCATGGTCTATATGAACCACATAATCATTCGTTTTAAGTTCACCGAACGTCGATATGTTATAGTCCTCAAGAGATTTTGCATGTGGCTTCCGTCTCTTTCTCTGCCCGAAGATCTCCTCTTCAGTTATCAGCACAATTCCTGCTTGAGGCCAACGGAGACCTGACAGAAGACTGCCGGCTTGTATGCAAAGCTTTGGTATCACTGCGTTCGTATCGACAGATGGCATATCCAAAGATAAGGATTGTTCCAGATCGATATTAACAGGCAGTTCATAGTCCTGCAAGAAGTCAAAAAGCCTTCTGGCCTGGTGTTGAGTATGGCATACGAGGACAATCCGATAGCCGTCTTCCAGCCATGATCCGATCTTTTTTACAAAAGAATACAATACCCCTTTATCAGAGCTTAAAGATCCAGACTCTCTATTTATATCCTCATTTCCTTGCGTATAAAATCTTATCTGTGTGTCCTCGGCCTGGTCAATATCCGATTTGTGAAGAAAGACGCTTTGAAATCTATCCAGATTTGACTGGACCTCATCATAGGGTAAATACGATTCTCTTACTTCAGGATAGAAACCTTCCCTTTTGTGGGATAATTTATGGTTTTCCTCAATCTCATATTCGATTTTATATCCTTCCCCTTCTACCTCCCAGTGTTCACTTACTAAAAACAGCGTATTTACAGAGAGATAGTCAAAGAAAGTGTTCAGCCTTGAGTAGAAAAAAGGAAGGAAAAAATCGATCCCAGGGAAATAAACAGAATTCTTTATATCAGAAAAGAGGTTATCCCTCCTGTTTCTTGGAAGGCTGTTTTCATCTGCCTTTGTTCTTATCTTTTTTATTGCATTATCAATAGTGCTTCTGTTAAAGATTACCTCCCTGACAGGGAGGATAACGATCTGGTTAAGGGGGGTTAATGAACGTTGGGATCTCAGATCAAATTGCCTGATAGAATCGATTTTATCGCCAAAAAACTCAAGCCGGATCGGATTTTTCAACAGGGGGGGGAAGAGATCAAGGATTCCTCCACGAACGCTGTAATCCCCCCTTTCTTCAACCAGGCTCACCCGGGTATATCCCCCATCAATCATCTTGCCGATTAAGCGATCCCGATCGATTTCCAAGCCGGTAAATATACTTTCTACGGTCTGCTCAAGGTATTGTCCTGGCATAACCTTTTGCATTAATGCATGAGGGGTCGTAATGATAACAGGTGAAAATCCCTTTGAAAGCAGGTATAGAACCTCTAATCTTTGACAGATATTTTCCTGGGAAGGTGATATTGTGCTGAATGGAAAGGTATCCCAAGGAGGGAATAAAAGGCTTTTACTGTGCTCTTTTATTCCATTGGATATATCCTCTTTTAAAAAGAACTGAAGATCGTTCCATAATACCTCGGCTTCTTTTATGGACGGGGTGATTACGACAAATGGGCTTTGCAACCTCTCTTTTAAAAGGGAGATAAGGAATGACTTGAAGGAACCCTTTAAGCCGTTAGCGTGTATCCTTTTTTTATTTTCGCAAATGGCCTGTAATATTTTTTTTAAAGAGGGTTCTCTGTAAAGGGCCTTTTCATTGGATAGTGATTCTTGATGCATTTAACCTGAACATGATATATCGTTTATTATTGGAATATGATGGATATCCAGTTTAATCCCAGTGAGGGGAGAGGTGCTTATACCCTCTCACCTCCCTTCGCTCGTGGATTAAATTTATAGTATAGGAATTTCCTTTTTTTGACAGGATGTACAAGATGATCAGGATATAAGAAGAGTAAAAAAATCATGTAAATCCTGCCCTCCCTGGTGCGACTCGTTCACATATATTGATCCAGACCAGGCATCATTCCAAACGTGGCTTTTTGAGTATGGAGTATTGGTGATCGGTCTGGGCCAGTGTTAATTCTGTCAAAATAGTCCCCCCGAAGGGCGCTAAGTTCTAGGTATTATTTTAGCCTTATGAAACAGAAAGCACTGGCCAAGCTTCAACGGCAATCAAATTTTAACCCGTGCAGAACTCGCATCTAAGTGAGCATAAAGAAAGAACAG
>JAUXFK010000254.1 GCA_030623035.1 Deltaproteobacteria bacterium
GGTGGTCAAATTTTAACGCGTGCAACTGTTTGAACATCTAAGTGAGTTAAGAAAGAACAGGGTGAAAGATGCGAGTTCTGAACGGGTTAAAACTTGATTGCCGTTGAAGCTTGGCCAGTGCTTTCTGTTTCATAAGGCTAAAATAATACCAGTTTAGATAGTCTCTAGATATGAAAGGAACAAGATGGAAGGTTTAAATCCTCTGGTATTAAATCGAATAGAAAAGATGAAAGCATTGAAAAGAGAAGGTGTAAATCCTTTTGCGAATGATTTTCAGGTGACTCATGCTACGCGGGATATTTTAGAAGAATTCCAGGATAAAACTGATGAGGATTTGGAAAAGATAAAGACCCGTTTTTCTCTTGCTGGAAGGATAATGTCTATTCGAGATTTTGGCAGGGCATTTTTTTTACATGTCCAGGATAGGACTGGCAGGATTCAAGCATACATCCGTCAAGATAAGATTGGGAAAGACAATTTTAAGATTTCCAAAATGTTAGATGCCGGCGATTTCATTGGCATCATTGGAAAGCCTTTTCGGACCAAGAGCAAAGAGCTGACAATAATGGTAGAGGAGATTAGGCTTCTAACCAAGGCATTAAGGCCCCTTCCTGAAAAATGGCATGGACTGGTGGATATTGAGACGCGATATAGACAGAGATACCTCGATTTAATTGTTAATCCAGGGGTAAAAGAAGTCTTCTATAAAAGAACTCGTATAATACAGCTTTTAAGAGATTTCCTTAATAAAAGGGATTTTTTAGAGGTAGAGACTCCAATGATGCAGTCAATACCTGGCGGAGCCACTGCCCGTCCCTTCAAAACCTATCATAATACCCTTAACATGGACCTTTATTTACGAATTGCCCCGGAATTATATCTGAAACGATTGGTAATTGGAGGATTTGAGAGGGTTTATGAGATTAACCGAAATTTTAGAAATGAAGGGATGTCAACACAGCATAATCCAGAGTTTACTATGCTAGAGTTTTATCAGTCCTATGCGACTTATCAGGATTTTATGAATCTTACAGAAGAGATGTTAACTTGTATCGCAAAGACATTCTTCGATGGTTTTAAATTTGAATACCAGGGTGTAGAGCTTGACTTTACACCACCATGGAGCCGTATAACCATGAAGGATGCTATCGTAAAATATGGAGAACTCAATGAAGGGGATGTCGAAATTGAAGAAAAGCTTTTAGAATATGCGAAAGGGTCTGGATTACAGATAGACAAAAAGATGGGCCTGGGGAGCATACAAAACCAGATATTTGAGAAGGTTGTAGAGCCTAAATTACTACAGCCTACTTTTATCACCAACTATCCAACGGACATATCTCCTCTGTCTCGCAGAAACGATAAAAATCCTCAAGAAGTTGATCGGTTCGAACTCTTTGTATGTGGGAGAGAGATAGCAAATGCCTTTTCTGAGTTGAATGATCCGATAGACCAAAAACAAAGGTTTTTAGAAGAAATCAGTCAAAGGGAAGTGAGTGATGATGATTCCGGAATTCTCGATAAGGATTTTATTGATGCCTTGGAATACGGTATGCCTCCTACGGCTGGTGAAGGCATCGGAATCGATAGGTTGGTGATGCTATTTACAAATGTTGCCTCTATCCGGGATGTCATCTTGTTTCCCCAGCTAAAGTCCAGGCGATAGGTGTTTGAGAGTCATGGTTTCTTACGAATTATTTATTGGGTTAAGATACTTAAAAGCCAGGAGGAGAGAGACCTTCATATCTATTATAACCCTTATTTCGATTGGAGGAGTAGCCATAGGAGTAATGGCACTTATTGTCGTAATAGGGGTAATGACCGGTTTTAAGGAGGATTTGAGAGACAAGATCCTGGGATATTACTCTCATGTCGTCGTACTGAAACATATGGGAGGAATGGATGATTATAAGGGAATAATAAAAAAGGTTGAGGATGTAAGAGGAGTAAAATATGCCACCCCTTTTATATATAGCCAGGCAATGTTAAGTTCAAAACATAATTTTATTGGGGTAGTACTCAGGGGAATTGACCCTGAAACGATTGGAAACGTAATTAACATGGAAAAAAACATTACAGAGGGAAGTTTGTCCAACCTGACGAAGCCGCCCAAAGAGATTGCTGTACGAGACCATCTCGTTTCTGCCCCTTTGGGGATTATTATTGGAAAAGAATTGTCGACAACCCTGGGGGCCTTTTATAACGATACAGTAAATGTCATTTCCCCAATGGGTATTATGACTCCCATGGGGATGGTTCCGAGGATGAAAAAGTTTAAGGTTGTGGGTATCTTTGAATCCGGGATGTATGAGTATGACTCTTCTTTTGTATATATTTCATTAAAGGATGCTCAAAAATTTCTCAATATGCAAGGAATTGTTACAGGGATAGAAACTAAAATCGATAATATCTATAAAGCGAAAGATGTTGCCAGTAGAATTGAGGAGAAATTAGGTTTTCCTTACTGGACAAAAGACTGGATGGAGATGAACAGAAATCTCTTCGCCGCATTAAAGCTGGAAAAGATAGTCATGTTTTTAATCTTAATCCTTATAATCATGGTGGCTGCCTTTAATATAGTAAGCACCCTGATAATGGTTGTCATGGAGAAAAATAAGGACATTGCCATCCTTAAATCTATGGGGGCAACCGGCAGGAGTATAATGAAGATATTTATTTTCGAGGGCGTGGTCATCGGAGTAATCGGTACTTTGTTGGGGACAATTGGAGGTTATACTCTGGGTTCTCTTCTTAGAAGGTACAATTTTGTTGAGCTGCCCAGTGAAGTATACTATATATCTACCATTCCTGTTAAGATAGAGAGTATAGACTCTATCATTATAGCGACATTTGCTATTTTTATAAGTTTCATTGCCACCCTTTATCCTTCATGGCAGGCATCAAAATTGGTTCCGGCGGAAGCCTTACGATATGAATAGGATGAACCCACTGTCTATTAAAGTAAAGAATCTTCACAAGGTCTTCGAATTACACGGCAAAAGAGTGGAAGTCCTTAAAGGCATAGATCTAGATATCAAAAAAGGTGAGATGCTTTCCATAGTTGGGGCATCCGGAGCAGGAAAGAGCACTCTGCTTCATATCATTGGCGCTATAGAAAGTCCTACTTCAGGCAATGTCTTTTATGAAAACGAGGACATCTTTTCAATGAATGATAAAAGACTTGCTGAATTCAGGAACAACAAGATCGGTTTTATATTTCAGTTCCATCACCTTCTCCCTGAATTTAATGCCATTGAAAACACAATGATGCCAGCCTTAATCAGAGGGATAAAGAAGAAAGAAGCCTATAAAAAGGCTGCGAATATATTAAATAAGGTTGGACTTGGACATAGGATTTCCCATAAGCCGGGTGAACTCTCTGGGGGAGAGCAGCAAAGAGTTGCTATTGCCAGAGCTTTAATGCTGAAACCCGAGGTTATACTCGCCGATGAACCTACAGGAAACCTCGATACAAAGACAGGTGACGCGATACAGGAACTCTTGATTAACTTAAACACTGAATTGAAGACAATCCTGGTTATGGTTACTCACAACAAGATA
>JAUXFK010000043.1 GCA_030623035.1 Deltaproteobacteria bacterium
AAGGCTGAGTAGTCATCATAGTCCAGAACATGGGCCATAGTACCATTTACCCATGCTGCTTGAGAGGCAGTGCTTTTAAACCCATAGCTAATAATCCCTGCTTCAGGCGTCCCTCCCTCCTCTTTGACATACTCAGTTAAAAATTGAACTCCAGGTTCTTTATTGCCGGCAAGAGTGACCCCTATGCAATCGAGAATAGCCTCTTTTGCATCCCCTATCGCTTCAGCAGGGAGGTCTTCATATGAAGTTTCTACAATGAAACGAGCGATCTTCTCTGTACTCATAGTTATGCCCTCCTTTAATTAAAGTATCATGCTTTTCAATACAGCCTTTTTTATAACTATTGCCGTTTATTGAAACGGCATTTAACTGTTGAATGAATAGGTCATAAAAACTTCCCATTGAAAAAGTATGCTACCAAATAGGGTATTATACGTCAAGGGAATTAAGGTAGAATGATATCCGTTCTTTGCATCTATTTTAATGGTTTTGTAACTACTCAGGCACAAAGTGGCAAAGGCACATAGGTACAAAGCAAAAAGGCTTACTCCGCTGACTCATCACTACGAAGCGCTTTAGCAGAGAGGGTCGTTTCGTTGTTTCTTCCTACTTTGTGCCTTTGGCGCTCTGTGCCTCTGTGCCTACCTGAATAGTTACATGGTTTTTATCTAAGGGAATCTTTTATCCCTCACTCTCTTTTTGATCCTTTGTATATGCCCCCGCCCCAGACCTTTTACCTCACACCCCAATTCGAATAGCCTTTCTATCTTTTGATCATTAAGAATCCCAAAACAGTCAATAACAGCTAGAGGTTTTCCCACCATCTTTATGATCTCGTCAGGGTCTAATTCTAGATATGCTTTATGTCGGACACAGAGAATCATGGCATCGGAATCTTTGAGGGCACCTTCCAGCCCTGGAGTAATCCTTAACTCGTTCAAATGATCCTGATTCCTGAAAAAATTGGCCCAACTAAGCCCTACAGAAGGATATGTATCCTGCCTTTCAAATTCCCACCAGTGTTTGACATAAGGGTCATGTACCTTAATCTCTGCCCCCATCTCTGCAAGTTTTCTAACTATTAATTCGGAGCCACTGTACCTGGTATCAGAAACGTCTTCTCTATACGATGCACCCAATAGACTTATTTGAGAAGCTGCAACCATCCTTCCCATGTTGCGAAGGGCGTCTCTAACAAGCTGGGCCACATACAATCCCCTTGTATCATTAATATTTATGGCCTCAGGGGTAATCCTAAATATATCATCTTCAAAACCCATTAGATGTTTATATGCCCACAAGCCCAAACCACCGTCCTTAGGAAGGCAGTAACCACCAATACCAGGTCCTGGAAAGATGATGTTGTTATGAGTCGGCCTGACTTTTATAGCATCTATTACCTTGAATAGATCGATTCCATTCCTTTCAGCAAACAAACTCCATTCACTCATAAAGGCAAGTATCGTAGCCCTGAAAGAATTCTCGATAATCTTACATGTCTCACTCTCGATCGGACGATCAAGAACGGTTAATGGATACTCTTTTACATTTATTACTTCACTTAAAAAGTTCACTACCCTTTCTCTGCTCTCTTCATTTACACCACTGCATACCCGCCAGAAATCACGAACCGAACTGACATAATCATTACCAGGCATAACTCTCTCAAAGCTATGTGCAATGAATGGCTCATTTAATAGCCCCCTCTTTTCGAAGCCCTTTTTGATTATTGGGTATGCAATATACTCACTTGTACCCGGTGGGACCGTGGTTTCAATCAAAACAAGGCAGTTGGGTTTGATCTTTTTAGCTATAATCTTGAAACTCTCTTCCAGTGCGCTTATTTCTGCACGACCGCTCTTCAGATTGCCTAGCTCTTCTTTTAAAAAATCGCACTGAATATCGACAATCAATACATCTGCAAAGGCCAATGCATCGTAAGTAAATGTTGCTGTAAGAGTCTTTTTCTCGCAGACACAACGTCCAATAATTGTATCTACTTCAGGATCTTCCGCATTAACAGGGCTGATTCCCCTGTTAAAGACAGGGATCTTCCAGAAACTCCTGGTGCTTGGTCTTTGCATACCAATAACAAACTTCGATGGTTCACCTGTCTTAATATCGGTGCTATCCGCTACAACTGCCGCCATGACAGCCCCGACAAAACCAAGACCCATAACGACAACAATCTCCCTACCCTTTCCTTTCTCCAAAACAACGAGTTTAGACAGCCTTTCAAACTCTTTTTGGTAATCCTTGTCATCAGGTAATGGGAACTTCTCATTGTCTGGGCTTATGGAATATTCCATAGGAGTCAAACCTCTATTCAAGTATCTATTTTGTAACTGTTTAGCTAGTGTCCATCCATAAATGGCCCTTTTGTCCAATCTCTGTGTCAGGCTCAGATGTAAGGGCACATCGCACTGTGCCCCTACATGTCAATATATTCCTGCGGTTAAAATCTTCGCATTCCTTGACCTTGAACAAAATTGCTCATTTCTGGATGGACACTAGCCGGATAATGATTTGGATGGACACTAGTTAGCTCCTTATGATGGCTAAGCAATTACTCTATTTTTTACTACAGCGACACTTTATTCTATATTATCATCTGCGGTGGGAGTGTGTCTCCGTCGTGTCATACCAAGCTGCCAAATTTAGACGAGGAATTTTACCCTATGCACTCATTAGGCAATGGACATAATTAAGAGCATGCAGGTTTATCTGACAAAAAGGTTACCATTAATTGCTTTTTACAGGGACTGTGGCAAGACCAAACTGCCCTACTTCCTTTTCCAGTATCAGATGAAATATCGAGGAGTCAATATTAACGATATCCCTCAGCTTTTTATTTACACTGATATTAATCCTATCACCATACGGAGAAAGTTGATGTAACAATCGTTCCAAATTATATAGTCGCAATCCATTTAACTCTTCAATATGTAAAGTAAGGGAAGAGGTTGTGTCTTTAAGGAGCTTTTCCATGTAATGGGAGGCTCGGACAAAAAAATCTCGATCCAGCCAACCTTTCAAGGAAATCGAAAAATTAGAAGCAGTTTTTTTGACTTTCTCGATAGATAACTCCAAGGCACCACGCCTAAGATAACGGCTAAAAACCTTCTCAAATGTATCCAGATAGCCCTGGGCCAGGTTGTCTTCCGTTTCCAATCTATAAATAAAATGACGATCAACATAGTCCCGCATAGTTAAACCTATAATCCAATCCTGTATTACAATAGGAATAAGCCTTGGTTTTGAAAAAAGGATGGATCGGAAAAAATGGAAAAAGCATGGAAACCCTCCGGGCATTAATCCGTACACAAAGAGATTATATAAAATCCTTGATATCTCTGCTAACGAATAATCGGTCTGACGAATCGGTTTGATGAGAAATCGTATCTTGTTTTTTATACGGTCTGCAATGTTTCGATAGTCTAATAAACGACAATGAAGCATACGATAGCCGCTTAGCATCTCATCATACCCCATCTGTTTGGGGATAATATTCGTACCAAGTTTCGTATTATCTGCCTCGTTCGCATCATGAATAAGTCTTCCCTCTTTTTTGAGTCGCTCGTATAAAGGTGTCTTCGGCAAAGCGGTTAAAAGCCCAACCATTGCCGTTTGAATTCCAGACTCTTTGATAAACCGATATTGAATATCGAATGTATCCATTGTATCATTATCGAACCCTATTATAAATCCGGCAAAAACTTCAATCCCTTTTGAATAGATTTTTCGGATTGAAGAGAGTATATCTTGGTTGGTATTTTGAAATTTTTTCGTTTCTTTTAAGCTTTCTTCATCCGGGGATTCGATGCCGATGAAGACCCATTCAAAATTTGCTGTTCGAAAAAGTTCCAGGAGTTCATCATCATGAGCAATATTTAGAGATACCTCCGTTCCAAAATTGAATCGACAGCCATGTTTTTTCTGGTAATCGATCAGAAATTTCAAAAGGTCTTTTGCAGTTTGTTTATTTCCGATAAAATTGTCATCGACAAAAAAAACTTTGTTTACATTCAATTTTCTTAGCATGTCCAATTCTTTGCCGACCTGTTCGAGAGACTTGGTACGGGGTTTACGCCCAAACATCACAATAATATCACAAAATTCACAGTTAAAAGGACATCCTCTAGAAAATTGCAAACTCATTCTCTGGTATTTTTCCAACTTTAAGAGGTCAAAACGGGGAACAGGGGAATCTGTCATTGCAACAATACCAGTCTCGTGGTATAACCTCTTTGCATTTCCCTTTTCAAAATCCCTGCAAAATTCTTTCCAGATATACTCGGCCTCACCTGCGATAACAGTGTCTGCCAGAGATTCATACTTCTCAGGGCATAATGAGGCATAGCTTCCGCCAGCTATTACAAAGTAGCCTTCTTTTTTGTAGTAAGTCAGCAATTCTTTTTGACGACTGAATTGAGTCCCCATACCGCATATTCCGATGATATCCGCGTTTGGAGATAAAGGGATAGACTCGACGTTTTCATCAACAATCTCAACTTCCCATCCCTTTGGACACATTGCCGCCAGGGTGGCCAATCCAAGAGGTGGATTCATCGTTCTAACAGTAGATAATACTGTGTCAACTGCCAGTTTAAAACTCCAGAAGCTCTCTGGAAGTTTTGGATTTACAAGTAGTAATCTCATCTTCCCTCACTCTTTATCTTATGTTTTAAGTTTCTTTCAATGGTAACTACTCAGCCGCCGATCTACGCTGATCATCACTGATATTTTTTCTTTTGTTATCATATACAAACCTTTTGAACTCTGGTTTCCTGCCAAAATTCAATAATAAGCCAACTTCAATATTTGTTGCCTTCAAGTAATTGATTAATTGAGCTTCATAAAAACTTCTAAGAATAATATCCGTGATTTCTTTGTATTTAAACCTGTCTGCGTTCATCTGTGTGAATCTGTGGCTGAATAGTTACTTTCAATGAGCTTGAAAAAAGTTGCTCATTTCTGGATGGACACTATTTAATTCAATTCGCACGGTTTACAAAGCAGTCTAAATACAAAAGACTTTTGGCCTCTTCTTTTGTCGATATAACCCCCTCTGTCTGAGCCTCCTTTAATAAAGACAAAAATCTTCCTACCTTTTCCCCCTGAGGAATTCTTAAAAGCTCCATTATCTCTCTTCCGTTTAATAATGGTTTTTCAGATGCCCGCATCCACTCATTGAAATAGTATTTCAAAAGCTCCTCTATAATATCCAGTAGAGGGGGATTTGGTTCATAAGTAATATAAGATCTTGTTGCCAGTCCGTCTGCCAGGGACAGTATCAGACAATCTATTCCATCTTTACCTAAATCATTAAAGAAGCGGTACATGGCTCTCTGACTGATTTTACTCGACTTGGATAGATTTAGCACCCGCATATGATTCCTGGTTAGATTCATAACGATCTTGCATGACTTCTGGCTCAGTTTAAACCTCTCAGCGATCGCTCTATTGATCTGTTGGCCCTCCCTTTCGTGCCCAAAGAATCTCACCTTTTGGCCATCATAGGTCTTGGTCTCAACCTTTCCTGAGTCATGCAATAAGGCGATGAGTTTTAATAGATTTCCCCTGGTAATATTGTTTTGTAAATCTTCATCAAAGTGAACCTTTAATGAGTACGCGTAATCAGGAAAATAATCAGAGAGCCTGGATAGAATCGATTCTATAACTTCGATAGTCTTTAAGGAGTGATCAAAGAGATTATAGTCGTGATATTCGCCCTGGTCTATATGCTTCCAGGTATCTACTTCTGGTAACATAATATTTAGTAACCCTAAGCCATCCAGCATTTCGATAGATCTGGACACATTGGATATATCCAGTATCTGAAACAACTCATCCCTGATCCTTTCCCAGGAAGAACCGCTCAGTTGTTTCTTCTTTTGTCGTATCAGCCTTTCTGTTTCATCTTCTATAAAAAAATCGGTTGCCGCAGAAATCCTTACTGCGCGAAGCAAACGAAGGGGATCTTCATCAAATACCCTGGGAGAACATGCCCTGATAATACCTTTTTCAATATCACCCAGTCCATTTAATGGATCGATAATCTTTATCTCAGATTTTTCAAAGAGGTCTTCCAGGTCAATCGCCATGGAATTTAGAGTAAAATCCCTCTCCTCTAAATCTTTCCTGATCTCATCTCCCCGAAACCTTGAAAAATCTATATCTTTGCTCTGTGTATTATTCTTAATCGTAACTCGATAATGTCCCCGTTTTGAGTCTAGACAGAAAAAGCTTCCCCCAACTCTTTTGGCAAAATACCTTGCAGCATCGTGCACATCTCCTTTAATGGCAAAGTCAAAGTCCCTCCCGAGTTGAGAATACAGAATCAAATCTCGTATTGCCCCGCCCACCAGGAAAATAGAAACACCCAAATCTTTGGACATATTATAGGTACTCTTTAGAATAAAGGACCCGGTTAACGCTTTGATATCCATTCTACTAAATCATATAAGAAAATATTGGATTAGCATGGAGCTTTATATTGGAGTTTATACTCCTTTTATCCTTTGTTCTACAGATCTGGCATGGGCATCAAGCCCTTCCATCCTGGCAATCCGTATTACATTTTGACCAACACTGTTTAAGGCTTCCCTAGAAAAGGAGACAATGCTGGACTTCTTTATAAAATCATCAATACCCAAAGGAGAACTAAAACGGGCTGTTCCTCCCGTGGGAAGTATATGGCTGGGGCCTGCCAAATAGTCTCCTACTGCTTCTGGTGTAGTATGACCCAGGAAGATTGCCCCTGCATTCTTTATCTGAGTTAACAATTCAAAAGGGCTTTCTATAGCCAGTTCCAGATGCTCTGGGGCTATTCTGTTAGCGAGTTTGATAGATTCATCGATATCCCTTGTTATTACTATAGCACCGTTTTTTTCAATAGAAGCTTGAGCTATTTTCTTTCTCTTAAAACCATCGAGTTGTTTATAGAGTTCATCTTCTACCCTTTTGGCAAAATTAAAAGCGTCTGTAATGAGATAAGAAGCCGACATTTCATCATGCTCTGCCTGGGACAGAAGATCAGAGGCAATGTGAGCCGGTGAACCGCTTCCATCAGATATAACAAGTATTTCGCTCGGCCCAGCAATCATATCAATATCAACCTCTCCGAATACCAACCTTTTCGCACACGAAACGTATACATTCCCTGGTCCTACGATTTTATCAACCCTGGGTATAGTCTCAGTTCCGTAAGCAAGAGCAGCAATGGCTTGCGCGCCGCCGACCTTAAAAATATCTTTAACACCGACCATGCTTGCAGCGATCAAGGTATAAGGGCTGACCTTTCCATTTTGGGCTGGGGTAACCATTACAATTTTTTGTACACCAGCTACTTGAGCTGGAATGGTACTCATCAAAACCGATGAAGGATACGACGCCTTTCCCCCAGGGACATAAATACCGATCCTCTCTATCGGTTGAATCATCTGTCCAAGAATTATCCCATTTTCCTCGGTTGTAATCCAGGAGTTTCTAAGCTGTTTTCTATGGAATTTTTCAATCCTGCTGGCAGCTACCTTTAATGCCTCGATATCATCATTATCTACATGGTTGAATGCTTCTTTCCTCTCTGTATCTTCGACTTTTAACATGGATAACTTTACATTTGATTTTTCAAATTTATCTATATATTTAATAACTGCTTCATCTCCATTTTCCTTCACATCCTTAAGGATACTTTTAACGGCATCTTCTACTGTTTTACTTGGGGGCTCTGCCCTTTTCAGGATACTTTCAAGCTTTGTTGAAAAGTCTGTATCTTTGGTATTTAGTATTCTCATATTGCTTGCTCTATTCTAGGGTGTTTTTTTCGCCAGGGGGAATATAAAAGGTATGTAACATGAAAATATTAACTTCGTATGATAATCCTCAGGTGATGGTTATAAAAAAGGAGGAAATAGAAGAAGGGTGCTTTAAGAAGCCCTCTAATCAATCCTTGAGTTCTTTTTTTTCCTCTTTATCTTTTGGAGTAACGTCTATTTCATCATTTCCAGAGGTTGCCTTCTTAAAATTTCTAATTCCTTTTCCAAGGCCACTTCCAATCTCAGGCAACCTGCCTGCTCCAAAGATAATCATGATAATAACCAGGATAATGATTAACTCAGGCATACCGATGCCAAACATAAACTCCCCTTTTAAAAAGTAAGATTTCCACTTGGAGATCAATCTGATTTAACCTGCACCAGGCAGTAAAAATGGAATTTTTGTATTATTTTAGCCTTATGAAACAGAAAGCACTGGCCAAGCTTCAATTAAAATTTAAAAAAGCTAAACTGTTACGAATTTTTCAGTATGAAAAATATGAATAATGGGTCTCGTCGCCAGTTATTTATTTTTTGGCGGAAGTGCATGGGAATCGAACCCATCGCGGGCAGTCATCTACCCGCCACTGGATTTGAAGTCCAGGAGGCCCACCAGTGACCTATCCACTCCCAAATATGATTCTATCAACTTACGGCTTATTGTCAACTTAAATTTTCGTAATTGTTTAGCCATCTTAAGGAGCTAACGAGGTTTTATGATTTGAAATGAGGAGTCTTACCTGTTCTGTCTCTTTCAATCATCCGATGGATTTTTTTTCGATCGAATCTGTTTAATTAGGCTCCGATGCCTTTTGTCGTCAAGCCTCCGCATCTTGGCAGCATAGGGAATCTTCTTTTCTTTTCTGGGCAGTTGCTCCTTTAGTGATTCTTGTAACAAGGACACAAAACGCTCAATAGCTACATCTCGATTGTAGGATTGGCTGCGATATCGCTGTGAAACAACCCTGAGCACTCCCTCTTTGTTTATACGGGTTGAAAGGGCACTTTGAATCATCTGTTTCTGCTGGGTTGTAAGACTTGGGGATTTGGCAACGTCAAACCATAGGGTAATTCGAGTGCTGACCTTGTTAATGTTTTGTCCACCCGGGCCACTGCTGCGACTGGCTGTAAACCATAACTCGTAAAAGGGAATTGTAATTTCTTCCGTAATTTTAAGCGCCGATTCCATACCACCATTCCTTCGAATGAAGCATTAAGCATTCTATACCTAAGTACACGCATTCTTAAATACGATTACGTATTAAGTTTAAAGTGCCTAAAATGAGCTAAAGTGCCTAAAGTTAAAATATTCTACTTTGATTTCATTCTTAAAATCCGCTCTGATTCTTGCTCTGTTTGCTTTATGGTAGTTTGCTCTAATCGAAGTTCAGTAATACATGACTAATGCTCTGAAAGCGTATTCCTTAACTTTAGGCACTTTAGGGTTCCCCGAATCCGACGGGTCAACGATCGGAACTCTGGCCCAAAAAACGACACCGAATTTACGAGTTAGAGCACTAAGAAACAATTACGAACTTTTCAGTAAGGATCTCAATACATTCCTCTTTTTTTCTATTTCATCTAAGTATTCATATTTCAATTCATCAAAAACATTCAGGTCCCATCCAGACTCTGCAATCTCAACGGATCTCAAGAAAAACTCAATGTTTTTTGTAGAGAATTCATTGCGCAACTCTATATACTCATCGATGAAGTTCTTTTTCGATAGTTCATCATTTTCTTTGCTTATACGTATATCTGTATCCAGAAGCAACCTGTCCAAATCCACCATCTTCCTTCGAATAGGAGACAAACCCCTGGCCAGTTTTCCTATATTTGGCTCAGCAAACCGATATAAATACCCCCGTTTATACTCGTCTTTGGAGATAATCATGTCATCTCTGGCAAGCCGCTTGAATATCGCCACCCCAGGATAGAGTTCCATACGGTTGGAGAAGTGCTGAAAAAAACATGCATGATTGGCCTTTTTAAGGAATTCTGCATTTAAACGAATACCTTCAAAACAAGAGTAGGGTTGAAACATCATAAATCCCATATGTAAAACGATATTATGTTGGGCGAGTATTCTGATCACATGATAATAGTCATTTGGCGTGGTCTTCTTGTTTAATACGTTCAATGCCGACTGTGAAGCGCTTTCTATCCCCACAATTACCCGATCAAGGCCTGCTTTTTTCATAAGGGGAAGTATTGATTCACAATTGATTAAAGACTCTGCCATACAAAGGATCCGAAAATTCATATCCAGTCCTCTGGTTATCATCCCCTCCGCTATTTGCCTGACCCTTTCCTTTCCAGCTTCACCTGGTCCAATAAAATTATCCTCAGCAAAAAGGACTGTTTTAACACCAAACTCTTCTTTAAGACAGGTTAGTTCATCGAGCACGTTCTCTGGAGATCGGAACCTCCAGAGTTTCCCTTTTTGAAGCCTTTCAAATGGAGGTATGCTGCAAAAACTGCAATCTGCGATACACCCTCTGCTGCTTATAAATCTTGCGGTAGGTGAACCCCCATTCTCAATCTGCCATTTTAAGGAATCTCTGGAAGGAAATGGAATCGAATCCAGGTCCTCTATCTTATTCCGATTTGGGCCTTTAGAAATGCGACCATCTCTATCCCTGAAATACACCCCGAATGTACCAATGAGCGGTGATTTCAAGCGCAATCTATCCGACAAATCTAAGATGGTAAGCTCGCCTTCTCCTCTTACAACAGAATCGATACACGGCTCTTTAATGAGAATCTCCTCAGCTAAAAACGTTGCATGCTGTCCCCCCAGACAGATATGTATATCTTTGTTGGCATTTTTCAAAAGGCTGCTGACCTGGATCACGCCTTCCATAATTGCAACCGTAGGGGAAAATCCAACTATAGATGGAGAAAAATCCAGAATTTCCTGAACGACCATACGATCTGACAGCTCTTTTGTTGCTGCATCGATGATGACTGTTTCATATCCATTTTTTTGTAGAAACGAACTCAGATAGCCAAGGCCTATATGTTCCAGGGTAAAGCTTGATCCGGCAAAATAACAGGGTATTTGGGCCTTTAGATTTACGAATGCTATCCGAAAGCCTCTCTTCTCTTTATGCAATATATTATCGTCCCAACACACAAAATTATTTAGTGTCCATACAGAAATGAGCAATTTTGTTCAAGGTCAAGAAAGACTAAGACCTTGACCTTGGGAAAAATTCCATTATTACTTATTTTTGGATATACACGATCTAAAATTCTTAAAGCCCTATTTATTAAACGAATGTATCAAGCTTCCATTCACCAAAAATTTCTCTTAAAACGTCACACTGCTCCTGCTCTGTAACATAAGCCTTTGCACAATCGATGAAGATCGGAAATAGGTTCTTACTCTCATCTTTTGCCGCTGATTTCAACTCTTTTAGAAGTCTACTTACCTCATTGTTATCCCTTGCCCTCTTTATTTCTGCCAATGCAGCTTTTTGCTTTTCTTCAGCTCTCTCTCTCTTTTCAGGATCATATGGATAATCGACGATCTTACTCGTCGTCACATCCAACTCATTCTCATCTGTAAAACAATTAACACCAACGATCAACTCATCTCCTGCTTCGATCTTCCTCTGGCGTTCAGCAGCGCTCTTTGCTATTTCCCTTTGCATATAGCCATTCTCAATGGACGCTACTGCGCCACCCATATCTTCTATCTTATTTAACTCCTCCCATGCAGCCTCTTCAATCTCCTTCGTAAGTGACTCAACATAATAGGAACCGGCCAATGGATCAATCACATCACATAATTTGGCCTCAAGAACCATAATCCTCACTGCGTCCATCATTAATTGCTTTGCTTCCCTACTCCATCCGAGTCCCAAAGCCTCATCATAAGGTGGTCCTGCAGCAGGAGGTCCTCCTGAAAGTGCTCCAGCGATTCCTCCAATGGCTGCTCTTGTCAGGTTATTAAGGGCGCGTATCTTTGTGGAGCTACTGCAACCCACCATTGCCGTAAAGGGCACACGGATCCTCATACTCCCCAGCTTCTTGGCTTTGAACCTTTCTTTCAATATATTAGCCCACATCTTCCTTGCGGCTCTATGGAAAGCGATCTCCTTAAAGAACTCCATACTGCCGCCAAAAGCATTGAATGTGAACCTTGGAGCAAAAGAATCAACATCCAATCCTGCATTAACTCCCTCTTGTAAGTAGGCTATGCCGATAGCCATGCTAAAGGCTAAATCCTGCTCTCTGGTAGCACCGGCTTCCCTTATGTGATAACCACCAATACTGGTTATGTTTATTCCAGGACAATTTTCAGTAAAGAACACCAAGCTGTCCCTGAACATCCTCATAGATGGTTTAGGTGGGAATACATAGGTACCCCGAGACACAAACTCCTTTAAGATATCATTCTGAGGAGTACTCTTAAGCTTGTTCCAACTGACCCCTCTTTTATCTGCCAGGGCCAGATACATTGATACCAGGATATTGGCCGGGGCATTTATAGTTATATTCATTGCAGCTTTATCGATTTCTCTGCTACCTACAAATGGCTCGAAGATAACCTCAAAATCCCTGAGAGTATCAATAGTCACACCAACCTTTCCAACCTCGCCTTCAACCATAGGGTTATCAGAATCATATCCGCACTGGGTTGGAAGGTCCAAAGCAAGATTGGGGCCACCAGTCAAGCCACGAGAGATTTCTCCTTTGTAATAGTCTCTCGTATCTTCCGGTGTCCCATACCCTGAATACATGGCAGCCCTTCTGAGCATTTCACCCCCTCCTTTTGCCATCATCCTCATTCCTGTTCCCACAATACTTGAAGGATAGGTTGCACCTGTAAAAGGATATTGGCCAGGAAAGCCCACATCCTTTAAATAATCGAATTCTTTTAGATCAAGGGGGGTATAGATTTCTGTTGGTGACTCCTCCATACCAAATCGTTTAACAGCAGTGCCTAAGACCTTTTCTTCCCACTGCTTCTTTGCTTCCTGGATCTCTCTTTTCTTATCTTCATTGCCCATAACTACCTCCCTCCCTAATAATTAAAGAACGCCCTTTCGCTCATTTTTTTAGCGATTGACTTGATAATGAAAACCTGGATATAGGGCAAAAAATGTTCCGGCCATAAACCAACATTAGCAAAACATGGACATTTGTCAAGGCGAAAGGTTTTTCCTCTTCTAACGGTATTGGCTTACGCTTATCGCTGCAACACTTTTGAACTTATGTTTGAAAAACTGCTGCGATATTTATGTCTCATAAAAAATTAAGATAATACCTTACTGCGCTTGTTTTATATTTATGACGCCAGTTCTTTACTAAAGGATAATATGTAAACAGATCATATCTCTCGTTGCTTTCTCTTATCCCATCAGCATCTCTTATGGTATAGGCTACTTTTACTACTACTTCTTTTCTTTTAGTTGAAAAATTAAATAATGGAAAACTCGCCTTTGCTGATTCAATATCGATTTTAGTAGTTACAATGGATTTTGCCAATCCCGAGAGTTCTTCCATGTTTCCTGTTTCATAAACATCTTTCATTTTGGCGACATCGGAAGGCAAGTATTCTGACTGTAATAAAAGGTTAATTTCGTTCATCAACTTTTCATCCGTTCTTTTATCACTCATAGATACAATTCTGAAGACTATAATTAAAACAAGCACTACAATAGCAATGACAGCCTTCCAACCGGTTAGTTTAAAATTGTATTCAGCCATATATTCACCTCTGTTTTTATGAACGATCACCTTGTAATAAGTTACCCAATATACTACCACCTATCCCCGATAATCCTTTACTCTCACCTTTGCTTTGGAATGTTGCAGCCGCTAAAATGCGATCGGCCAGCCTTGAAAACGGCAGGCTCTGTAAATATACGGTTCCAGGACCTGTCAGTTTTGCAAAAAACAAACCCTCACCCCCAAAAAGTGAATTTTTAAAACCACTAATAAAACGTATATCATAGTCTACACCCTTTGCAAAAGCAACAATACATCCGGTATCTACACGCAGGCTTTCATCTGTTGATAAATCTTTTTTTATAATTGTGCCTCCGGCATGAACAAATGCCATACCATCTCCTACTAACCGCTGTAATATAAATCCTTCCCCACCGAAGACCCCTGCTCCGAGTCTCTTTGTAAAGGCAACTTCTATTTCAACTCCTTTAGCAGCACAAAGAAAGGCATCCTTTTGACATGAAAACTCTCCTCCAAGCGTATTCAGCTCTAAAGGGATTATCTTCCCTGGATATGGAGCACCAAACGCAACATGTTTTATTCCCCTGGCATTATTTAGAAAAGTGGTTATAAAAAAACTTTCACCGGTTATCATCCTTTTAAATCCTTTAAATAAACCTCCCTCTGTTGAAGTTTGCATTTCAATACCTTCTTCCATATACATCATAGCCCCGGCTTCAGCTCTTACACCTTCTTTTGGGTCTAATCCCACCTCCACAATCTGCATATCATCACCATAAATCTTATAGTCAATTACATCATCCATCTCTTCCTCCTTTTTAGAAAAATAGATATTTAAATGATGGGTGGTCATAAAATAATATTGGCAAAGTCCTTTGATATGTTGATAATTAGTGTCCATCCAGAAATGAGCGATTTTGTTCAAGGTCAAGGAAGGCGAAGATTTTAACCACAGGAATATATTGAGATATTTCGAGGATTAAAATCTGAGCCTGACACAGAGATTGGGCAAAAGGGCCATTTATGGATGG
>JAUXFK010000112.1 GCA_030623035.1 Deltaproteobacteria bacterium
CTTCGGGTTAAATCAATTTGTTGATATAGGAATTTATTGTGAAAGAAGGATGCTTTTAAAAGAAATGTTAAATTGGATTGAATGGAATGTTAACTGGGGTTAAAGGCTAAGGGCGAAGAGGCAGGTTGGGTTGAGGGACGAAAACCAACGTAACTACTCAGGTTCAAAGTTCCAAGGTTCACGGTTTAGAGAACTGCTAACTGTGAACCTTGGAATCTGAGTAGTTACCAATTTTTATAGGGTTATGATGTCCTTTTGGGGCCAGGCTTCAACTGCCTTCGACATCGCGTTATTGTAAGCGTTAATTAGGTCCCTTCTACTGACCATTCCTATGACTTTTTTGGGGTTCTCAGGGTCTACAACCGGAAGCTCCTCTAAATTTTTGAGAGTGAATTTTCTGAGTGCGTTGTTCAGATCTTCGTCTGGGGTTACGGTTATGATATCTACTATGGCTATATCCTTTGCGATGACAAGGTTTGGCAATATCTCTTCAGTCAGCAGCCTTCTCACGTCGTAAATATCAAATATTCCTGTCATGAGTCCAGCGGAGTCAACAACCGGGAAATAGGATGATTTGCTTACGGATATTAGATGAATTATCTTCCTTAGAGGAGTTGTTTCCTTGACGGAGGTGAATTCATTGGGGATATCAATGGCGTTACTGACCTTCAACCCCTCCAATACATCAATCATATACTCTCCCCTGTGGGCCGGGGAGTCTACGCGTGTAGGCACCTGTCTTTCGTATATGGTAAATTTCCTGGAAAACAGGAGAGCAATCGCGCATACGAGCATCAAAGGTGTAAGGAGCCCGTAATTCCCGCTGAGTTCACAGACCATGATCAGTGTTGATATGGGGGTATTTGCCACTCCCGCGAAAAACCCGGCCATTCCGACGAGCACATATGCGCTCGGTTGTGATACAAGCTCGGGAAAGAAATGGTGTGCAATCCCGCCAAATGCCCCACCCAGCATAGCTCCTATTATCAGGGATGGTGCAAATACACCACCACTTCCCCCGGATGATATGGTAAACGATGTCGCCAGTATCTTGGCAAAGGCTAATATCAGCATTAACCCAATGGCCATCTTTCCATAGATGGCAAGTTGCACCCATCCGTAACCGGAGCCCAAGACCTGGGGATAGAATAGAGCAAGGCAACCTACAAGAAGGCCTCCTATAGCCGGCTTTATGTGAGGAGGACCTGGAAGCCTTTTGAAGAACTCTCTCATTCCATAAAAAACTTTAACATATACATGCCCTAATGCGACACACGTTGCAGCAAGTATGAAATAGATTATAAGTTCGAGGGGATTGTTAAATGTAAAGTCAGGTGTATGAAATAGAGCACCCCAACCTACTATTGACGAAAACACAGAGTATCCTATAATTGATGATATTATCGCAGGGATAATGGCCTCGTATTCCAGCTCTGCCTCGCTGTAAAGAACTTCTGCTGCAAATAGAGCCCCCCCTAAAGGGGCACGGAAGATACTCCCTACTCCTCCCCCAATTCCTGCTACCAACATTATTCTTCGTTCTTTATCGGTAAGTCCCAATTTCGTCGCAAGATAGGAACCAAAGCCCGCACCAATCTGTGCTATAGGTCCTTCTCTTCCTGCTGAGCCACCGGACCCTATGGTTATTGCCGAGGCAATCGTCTTTATAAACGGGACCCTTTTTCGTATTACCCCCTTTTTGTGATGAAATGCCTCTATTGCTGCATCGGTTCCATGCCCCTCGGCCTCCGGTGCCCACTTATAGACTATAAAACCCGCAATAAGACCTCCCATGGCAGGGATAAAAGCAAAGTACCATGGAATTCCTGTGTCCAGGGTAAAGAGACTCTGTTGCAGGGAATTGTATAAGGGGGAGACAACCCCCGTAGTCTCATCGATCATAGGGGGGGCATAACTGCCTGCCTTCGTAAGAAAAAAGTAACTCCCTATCTTCAGCAGGTGATAGAAAACTACAGCTCCGAGGCCAGATATAACACCAACTATTGAACTGAGGAATATAAGTTTGGTTATGGCCTTTATGCTTGTTGAGGAATTATTAGAACTTGATTTTTCCATTAGTGTCTATGCTTCTTCCGAGATTTCACTTGAAGGGAGAGGCCCCATTGGGACAAATGTTATAGTATCGAAAAAGTTTAAAGTGCCTAAAGTTAAAAAATGTGCTTTCAGCGCAGCCTGTTCCAAATTTGACTGTTATTAACTTTAGCTCACTCTTAATCAATAATTACAAAGATTTTGTCATATCGACAAACTATTGTCGATGTTGAAACAGTAAGCAGCCTAAGCTACATCGGAAAGCTATATAAATTCGGAATTCGTGTCCACTTCCCTTTCAACTACCGAACACAATACATTTATGATATATTGTTGAAAATTTCCAGGAAAAAGTACTTAGTCAATCAAAGCCGATAGTCTTCAAATGAAAATAGGTAAATTATCTCTAAGAAATAACGTGTTGTTGGCGCCGATGGCAGGGATTACGGATCTCGTGTTCAGGTTGCTTGTCAGAGAATTTGGGTGTGCTCTTGGTTTTACCGAGATGATCAGTGCAAATGGTCTGGTCAGGGGAACGGAAAAAAGCTATCGATATCTCGAAACAACGCCCAATGACAAGCCGCTTGGTGTACAGATATTCGGGTCTGATCCTGATGTACTTTCCGAAGCTGCAAGAATAGTAACGGATAGAGGTGCCGATCTTGTGGATATTAACATGGGTTGTCCTGTGAAAAAGGTTTTGAAAACCGGTGCGGGAGGTGCCCTGATGAAGGAACCAGCAAAGGTTGCAGTCATATTGCAACGCCTCAGAGAGGCTACGCCCCTGCCATTAACAGTGAAAATACGTTCAGGGTGGAATCATGATGAAATAAGTGCTCTGAATATAGCCCGTATTGCTCAGGATTGTGGTGTAGATGCCGTGATCTTGCATCCTCGTACTGTGAATCAGGGATTTGGGGGCAGGGCAGACTGGAGCCTTATTGCGAGTGTAAAAAAATGCTTGAATATATCTGTTGTAGGGAGTGGAGACATAAGAAGTCCCGAAGATGCCCGCAGAATGTTGGATGAAACCGGATGTGACGGTGTGATGGTAGGAAGAGGGGTTTTGGGAAACCCATGGATTATTAAAAACATAGTATATTATCTCAAGGGTAAAAATGTTTTATTACCACCTACCCTGCGAGAAAGAGAAGGTATAATCAAGCAGCATTTAAACATGAGTGTTGATTTTCTCGGTGCAAGGGTTGGGGTAAGAAATTTCCGTAAACATATGTCATGGTATACGAAAGGTTTAAAAGGAGGTTCCCGGTTTAGAGAGATGGTTGGAAAAGTTGATGAGAAAGAATCTGTGCTGGATGCAGTTCACAGATATTTTCAGTCCATAAATGAAAAATAGATGGCGAATCACCTGTTTGACCTGTTTCCTTAGCAATTTGGGTCAATTTTGGGTCACATCTTCATAGGCAATTTCGGATCTCCTGCCCCCCTGATGGGTCCGGGCTCACATCTTTGTTCTGACTATTTAACGCTTACGTTAAAAATAAGGCCTTGACTTTTATTGGTTGAGTTGACATAATTCTCGACATCCAATTTGACCTTCTTGTGTTTGAGAAGGGGAAAGTGGCTGACTTAATGGAGCAAGGTAAGGTTTTGGAATTAGTTAAATTTAATGAACTTGAAGGGAAAATTAAAGTATTAATAGAGGAGTATTCGTTCCTGAAAAACAGGAATCAGGTATTGGAAGAATTATCAGAGGATAAGGATGAGGAGTTAGAAAGGGTAAATAGTAAGATAAAGAGATTAAATGAAGAATGGGATGCTGTTCGCGCAAAGGTAGATTCACTTCTTGATATGCTTCAGGATATAAGTGTGCCACAGTAAAGTTTAAGGTAATGCTTTTGAAAAAGCGATTTAATATCGAAGTTCTGGGGCAAGAGATTTTAGTATTGAGTGACTCAGGGGATGAACACGTAGCAGAGATAGTTCAATATGTTAATAACAAGGCGGAAGAAGTAGGGAATACTTCCGGAAATATTTCGACATTGAATGTCGCCATCTTGGTTGCTTTAAACATTGCTGATGAGTTTTTTAAGTTTGAAAAAAACAAGGAAGATATTCATAGTCAATTGGAAAGCAGGACCGAAAAATTGATTAATTTCATTGAGGAAGGAAGATAGTAAGTAAGAAACTATAGAATCCCCTGCGATGCGCGTGATTAGCATAAAGTTTTTGAACCAACACCTTGTGAATAGGGAGCCTTTCCTTGTTAGCGGTGTGCATGGCTGCCAGTATCTCGTGATAGCGGGAGGCAGAAAGCCTAAAGCAACAACAGGGCACCCACTTTTTAAAGCGGTTCAAAAAGGTAGTTGTTAACACGGTATAGGCGGGGGATCTTTCAGTTTCGTTTGGAAATTTGTTTTTACCTTGACTTTGTAGTGGTATAAATGAATTATAACTCCCCCCGAATAGGTTCTGAGAGCTGGGTTACCCTTCTACATTACTCTTCATTATTCTTACCCTTTAACAGTATTATCAATTACTTTAGGCTGAGGGCAAAAAGATTAAGGGCATAGGAATAGGCTTATTCTTTTGGCTTGTCTTAAATCTTGGTTTATTGTTCTTATGTATTAATTTATTAGCTATTGTACTGTGTTTTTACAATGGGTTAAAGGAGGTGAGAAAAATTTGCTACATTATCATATAGTTATTTTGATGATATTTGGTTCGATTGCCGTAGGGGCGGTGTTAGGATATTTTCTGAGGGAAGGGGTTTCCAGAAAAAGATTGGAATCCTCAAAAAAGCTATCGGCAAGGATTATTGGTGAAGCACAAAAAGAGGCAGAAACCATAAAGAAGGAATCTCTTCTACAAGCTAAGGAGAATCTTCTCAAGGCAAGGACTGAGTTCGAAAAGGATATTGGAAATAGAAAGGTAAAACATGACAATTTAGAAAAGAGACTTCATACTAAAGAAGAAAATCTGGATAGAAGGGAAGAGCTCCTGTTTCAAAAGGAAGCAAATATGGAGAGCAGGGACATGGCGATGATCAATAAGGAGCTTCTCCTGAATGAAAAGCGTAGTGAGTTAAATAATATTATTGATGAACAGAGAAGAAGATTAGAGGAGATTGCGGGAATTTCGTCTGAAGAAGCAAAAAAATATCTCATTCAATCTATGGGTGAGGAAGCAAAACGTGAAGCAGCTATAACCATAAGAAAAATAGAAGAAGAAACCAAACGTACTTCTGACAGAAAGTCGCGAGAGATCATAGCTTATGCTATTCAAAGGTATGCCAGTGATTTCGTGGCTGAAAATACCGTATCCGTGGTAAACTTACCGACAGATGAAATGAAGGGGAGGATTATAGGTAGAGAGGGACGAAATATCAGAGCGATAGAAGCTGCAACGGGAACAGATTTGATTATTGATGATACTCCTGAAGCTGTAGTCCTCTCAAGTTTTGATCCAATGCGGCGGGAAGTTGCAAAGATATCTCTGGAAAGACTTATCACCGATGGTAGAATTCATCCAGGGAGGATTGAAGATATTGTCAATAAGGTCAAGTCCGAAGTAGAAGCACTTATTAGAGAAACAGGTGAGAGGGTATCATTTGATATGGGTGTTCATGATATCCATCCAGAATTAATAAAGCTTTTGGGAAAGCTCAAGTACCGGACAAGCTTTTCCCAGAATGTCCTTCAACATTCCATAGAAGTTGCTCACATGATGGGTATGCTGGCTGCCGAGTTGGGAATGGATGTGAAAGAGGCCAAAAGGGCGGGATTGCTTCATGATATAGGAAAGGCCGTTGACCGTGAAGTTGAAGGGACTCATGCCTCTATTGGTGCAGATTATGCTAAAAGATTTGGTGAGTCTGAAAGAATTGTTCAGGCTATTGCCAGTCACCATGATGACGGTCGTACCAATACACTACTTGCTGTCCTTGTTCAGGCGGCAGACACTTTCTCTGCTGCAAGGCCAGGGGCTCGCCGGGAAATGTTGGAAACTTATGTAAAACGTCTTGAGGAGCTGGAAAAAATAGCTACTTCTTTTAGAGGTGTTGACAAATGTTACGCTATACAAGCAGGAAGAGAAATACGTATACTTGTGGAAAATGAAAAAATATCAGATGATGACACAGTAATGTTATGTAGAGATATTGTTAAGAAGATTGAAGCTGAATTAACATATCCTGGTCAGATAAAGGTTACAGTAATAAGGGAAACCAGGGTCCTGGATTTTGCGAGGTAGAAAAGGGAAGGCTAAGGGCTAAAAGCTAAAGGGTGGTATGGATCCGCCTCAGGCGGATTTGTCCGTGTGAGCGCCGGAAAGCGCATGGCAGAAAGCGCATAGCGCAAAAAAGATTTGCTATGTGCCCTTGTGCTTTGCGCCATGCGCCATGCGCAAAGTACGAAACCCAACAAAAGCCTTTGAACTCTTCCGGTTTGTCCGGGCTAAGGTTACGAATACATGAAGATATTACTTATAGGGGATATAGTTGGTAAACCGGGCAGAAGGGTTGTTAATCGACTTCTTCCTGATATAGTCTGTCAGCACGAAATAGATTTAGTTATTGCGAATTGTGAGAATGCGGCAGGAGGATTCGGTGTAACAAGGGATATAGTTGAAGAGCTTTACAGGTGCAATATAGATGTATTAACGTCAGGGAATCATATATGGGACAAAAAAGAGGTTCGGGAATTTATTGAAGATTATGAGACACTTCTCAGACCTGCAAATTATCCTGAGGGCTCACCGGGTGGGGGGAGTGCGTTAATACACACTTTTTCGGGAAATCTTGTCGGTGTAATTAACCTGATGGGCAGGGTGTTTATGCAGTTGTTGGATTGTCCCTTCAGGGTGGCGGAAAGAGAAATTGAAAAGCTGAAAGACAAAACCAGTATAATAATAGTGGACATGCATGCGGAGGCTACATCGGAGAAACAGGCTATCGGCTGGTTTCTGGATGGTCGTGTCAGTGCGGTTTTGGGGACTCATACGCATGTTCAGACGGCTGATGAGAAAATATTGCCGGGCGGGACAGCCTATATTACAGATGTGGGAATGACTGGACCATTTGATTCTATCATAGGAATGAAAAAAGATCTTATTCTGAAGAGATTCTTGACAAGTATTCCAAATAAGTTTGATGTAGCAAGGCGGGATGTCTGGCTACAGGGTGTAGTAATAGATGTTGATGAAGATAGTGGGAAAAGTGTAAAAATTGAGAGATTGAATGTGAAACTGGAAGATTAGGGGTAAAAGGTAAAGGGTGCTTACCTTTAACCGTGTTCTATGTGGAGGCTTGTGATTTGAAGAGCGTATACGATGTGCTTGTTGAAAGAGGATTTATTGAACAGGTAACGGATGAGGATCTGGCAAGGGATTTCTTGGGGGGAAATGATATTACCTGCTATATCGGTTTCGATCCTACCGCAACGAGTCTTCATATAGGGAGTCTTGTTCCCATAATGGCTCTGGCACACATGCAAAGATATGGACATAGACCGATTGCCCTTGTAGGTGGAGGAACGGCCCTGATTGGTGATCCCAGCGGCAAAACAGAAATGCGTCAGGTTCTAACAGGAGAGCAGGTAGATAAGAATGCAGAGTCTTTGAAGAAACAACTCTCACAATATTTGGATTTTGGCCGTGATAAGGCCATTTTGTTAAACAATGCGGATTGGTTGACCAGCTTAAACTACCTTGAATTTCTGAGAGACATCGGGCGTCACTTCAGTGTAAACAGAATGCTGACTGCGGAAAGCTATAGAGTGCGTCTTGAGACGGGCCTCAATTTTATTGAGTTTAATTATATGCTCCTTCAGGCATATGATTTCTATTATCTTAATAAGTATTATAATTGTGTCCTTCAAATGGGGGGTAATGATCAATGGGGCAATATATTAGCAGGGATTGATCTCACGAGAAGGCTTGAAGGAGAAACAGTTTGTGGAATAACGTTTCCTCTTATTACGACATCGTTGGGACATAAGATGGGGAAGACGGAAAAAGGAACTGTCTGGCTGGACTTGGAACTTACGATGCCCTATGATTATTTTCAATATTGGATAAACGTGGATGATTCAGATGTGGAGAGGTTTCTTGCCCTTTTTACTTTTTTACCAATGGAAGAGATCAGGGAAATAAGACGACTCGAAGGGTCTGAATTAAATATGGTCAAGACTGTGTTGGCCTTTGAAGCAACAAAAATAACGCATGGTGAAGAGGCGGCTATATCTGCGTGGAAGGCATCAGTTAGTGCTTTTAATTTAAAACCAGTTGATTCAGCTCTCTTTAGATCAAGCTCTATTCCGAGGTCTGAAGTTCTTCAAGATATATCCGCAATAACAACTTTTGAAAAATCAAGAGAAGAAGTTGTAACAATTCCCATTCCTGTACTGTTTGAAGAAACTAACTTGTGCGCTTCCAGGGGTGAGACGAGGAGACTGATTGCCCAAGGAGGAGTGTATATAAACGACAGACGGATTCAATCAAGTGATGAAAAAATAGTTGATGATGACATCAGTCAGAACGGCGAAATCCGTCTTCGAAAAGGCAAGAAAAAGTATGCAATAATCAGGGTTAAATAAAATAAACATTGTGGTAACCTGCTGATTTAATAAGTCTTTTCAAGCTATCGTATTTTATTCAAAATAAAGCTTGACACCTCGGCAAAGAAGCTATAAATACTCGCATTCGCTTACAGGATTAGTTCTTAATTAAATTTATTTCAAAGAAATAATCCTTGACAAAGAAGGCATTTGTGTTTAACATTAAAGTCTTCCAAAATGAAAGTTCTTTGGCAATTGAATAGTGAGATAGTAGATTTGTGGGTCCTTTTTATTTTAAAAAACTTTGAGGGTTATCTCTCTATAAGAAAATTAAAACTGGAGAGTTTGATCCTGGCTCAGAACAAACGCTGGCGGCGTGCTTAACACATGCAAGTCGTACGAGAAAGTTCGCTTCGGCGGATGAGTAAAGTGGCGCACGGGTGAGTAACGCGTGGATAATCTGCCCTTTAGCTGGGGATAACCCATCGAAAGATGGGCTAATACCCAATGATACTGTATTCACTGCGGTGAAGCAGTCAAAGATAGCCTCTGTATACAAGCTTTTACTGAAGGAGGAGTCCGCGTACCATTAGCTAGTTGGTAGGGTAATGGCCTACCAAGGCGACGATGGTTAGCTGGTCTGAGAGGATGATCAGCCACACTGGAACTGACACACGGTCCAGACTCCTACGGGAGGCAGCAGTGAGGAATTTTGCGCAATGGGGGA
>JAUXFK010000062.1 GCA_030623035.1 Deltaproteobacteria bacterium
CCTCCGGGACCATGAGGCAGTATGTCCCAATCACTTTCCTGTTATTAGCGCTTTGATGGTAAAACGTATTAAAAAGATGTCCCTCCTGATCTTTTACAAATACGTCCCTCATTATATCGATAAAATAGTGCATACCCTGCGGCAGGTCAGGGCTCTCTTCCAATCCGGCGAGCACTGTTTCCGCTGAATGAACAAGACCGCGGGCAAAACGACCTCTACGCCTGTTAAATTTATCAGTTTTTTGGTTCATCTCTCTATTCATCAATCTGCTCCGATTACGAATTACGAATTATGAATTTATGACTTCATGGTTTTAGTGATTGAACCGATAAGTTTCAGCAGTTCCTCACAATCTGCAATAATAGACTGGTATAAGTTGTTATCAATAAACTCCGCGTCATGGAGAAGGCGCAACCAGTAGTGTGTTTCGCGTGATTCCTTGTAGGCAATAGTCATTTTGGAGTAAAAATCCTTTTCTGACTGACCGCCAATGGCTTCCTCAACATTTGCGCCAATAGATGTGCCGGAACGAAGGATCTGCTTTGCCAACACAAATTCTTTCTTTGTCTCGCACAACCAGCGATACAGCTTTACGATCCGTAATGCAAATGCGTAACTCTTTTCCTGAACAACATTCTTTTTCACAGACAATTCCTAATTCGTAATTCCTAATTCCTAATTGATTATATGCTGTCTGGAAAAGAAACCCTCACTCGTAGACCTGTAAATCGTTTTCCCGAGAAAGGTCGCCCGCAGTGCGCCATCTTCAGGGCAATATTCGATACATCGTAAACACAAAGTACAGTCTGAAAAGGTCACATCTTCATTTTCACGTTCCTTAAAGACCTGCTCTATCTCCACAGGGCAGGCATTATAACAGGCCTCGCACATGGTGCATTTCTGACAGTCTTTTTTGAGTTTTATAAAACTGATTCTTCTGTACCAGGAAAGCAAGAGGCCCATCGGGCAGTAAGGACACCAGAAACGTCTCTTCAGGAAAGCGCCCACAATAAATGTAACTGAAAAAATGAGGCCAAGTATAGACATGACAATGGTGGTGACGCTCTTGAAATTAACGGTCACACCATTGATATCACCTACCAGAAGAGGAAGGATATAATTCCCCGGGCAAAACTGACAGTAAGGCTGATGCAGGTCACTTGCCACAGCCGGTGCGAAGAGGGGATACGCCACCCAGAGGGGGATTAACAACGCTATAAAGAAAAAAATCCACTTTACGCATCCCAGGCCGGCCCGAATCCGTTCAGGAAACCTTATATAGCCCATATGAAGCTTTCTTCTGATCAAATCGAGGAGATCCTGAACAAGTCCAAGAGGACAGATCCAGCCGCACCATGCCCGGCCGATGATAATGACGAGAAGGGAAAAATAAAGAATATGTTTTCCCAGCCCTATGAATGCCTCAAGGGATCCATTTCCAAGGAGGAATTGTAATCTGAACAGAAAACAGATCCCGCCTCTTGATCCTCCTACATAGGGGCAGGCATAGGTAGGTAGGAAGCCGCCCAGATTGATGCCTATCCAACCTCCCAAAATCAGTACGAAAAAGGATATGATCAATATTGTCCATCTCAGTTTTGTAACCGTCATCTGTTAATCCTCTTTAATCTTATGTCTTTCAAATTCAGCAAGGTCTTTATCAATGCGCCTTTTTTTTCGATATATCAGAGTGGCAACGTATAGCAGAAAAAGACTCACACCCAGAACGGCCCAGAGATTAAAACCTCTTGCCTGGCCGTCATACAAGGGGTGATGAGGCTTTATATATGTCATTAAACTGGAACAATGGTATTGACCGGTTAACGGGTCTCTGAACGACGCAGCATAAAGGCATCTTTCAACCTTTTCTTCGTCCTGCATGCCTTGCAAAGGAATAAATGTGAATATGCCATTTGTGTCAGTCTTCGCTCTTTTTTCCCAGCCGTCTTCAGTAAAGAGAGCCACATCTGCATCGGCAAGAGGCTTCCTCTTGTACAAAACCTTCATCCTGTATTCTTTGAGCGCTTCCTGACAGCCCCCCTCCCTCCAGAACGCTTCCCCTTTCATGCCTTGTGTATCAACCGAGCCTATCTCAAGGGCAATCTTATCCGGATCATTAAAGAATACGTCTTGCTGGTTTCCCTGGATGCCGTCCTCATTTTGCTGATATATCAGATAGTTTAAATAATAATGAACCTCTTCATCTCTACCGTCTGAATCAATATCAACAGATCCCACAATCACATGTGCGCCTATCAGATAAAGACCATTAATCTCAGTCGGGTTAAGCTTGGATGGGAAAGAAAGCGCTATAATTCCTTTCTCCAACGATAGGTCAGCCTTGGATATGATACCATCAGGCGATCTTACCCATGCTTCTTTGCTGATGATGCATACCTCTTTCTCTTTATGTGGAAACATGCCCCAGCAAAGCAAAAAAGTCTTCGGTTCTTCCATAGAAACGATTATTTGCTCTCTGTTCGTATGGATCCCGGGACTTTTAAGCTCCCACCAAAGTACTCCCGTCGGTTCCGCCGCAAATGCGGCAGAACCGGCTAATATACATATCGCCAACAGAAGGATGATCCATATTTTATTTTTGTTTGTCACGATATTTCCTTGCCGGTTTTTTAAATGACCCGCCTAAAAATTAACACTCACGCCACCGAGAAATTCGGTTCCCGGCATTTCCGACTCCTCATCATATTTTTTGTCAAAAATATTGTCTATTGATAAAAACGCGTTATACCGTTTAAAAAATGTTTTCGAGAACTTTACATGTGCAAGGAAATATCCGCCAAGTTCTTTGGTGTTTTCTGAGTTCTGATACCTTTCCCCCACATATTCACCCTTCAGATTTATGTGTGGCAACCATTTGGATTCCTTACAATTTAATTCAACGATCACATCATGTTCCGGGGTATAGGTAAGATCCTTCCCTGTATTCTCATCTTCACTGTTAACAAACGTATACCCAAGCTTTCCTTTCAGTTTTTCGGTAAAATCGATTATCATGTTAAATTCTACACCCTGGGTGTGTGCTTTCTCTATATTATGATAACTCCACAAGGGTTTCCCCATCTTGTAGTTTTCCTGAATAGTATAGATCTTAATCATATCCTTGAGATCGTTTCTGAATAATGAACACTGCATCAGCAAATTGTTGTATCTATATTCAGCGCCTATCTGGTACCCAAGGGCTTCCTCTGGATCCAGGTCAGGATTTCCCCTAATCCATGATCTGCCCCCCATGAAAAATTCATTATAATAAAGCTCACCAAAATTAGGGGCTTTAAATGCCTTTCCTATAGATCCTTTGAATTTTAAACTATCACTTGTCCGATAAACCAACCCCGCTTTTGGGTAAAAATTCGTGCCCCATCGGTCATAATGATCCACACGAGCCCCAAGGGTAACAATAAAGGGATCAAGGTTTATTTCGTCCTGGATAAAACCGCTGTTCATGGTCTGTTCCTTATCGTCAATAAGATAATATTTGTATTCTTCTTTGAAATATTGATACCCGAGGGTTATGAGGTTGATATTAAAAAACGGCCTGCTATAGTTCAACTCCGCTTCACGCTTATCATTTTCCTCCTCGTGCTTTTGGGCAGGGCTGCCCATACTGGCCGCGCTTGTCCATTCTCTGTCAAAATCATGACCCGAAACCCTGATGCTTAATTTTGACAATTCATCCGGCCTCCAATCCAGAATAGTGTTAAGGCTACGTGTTTCACTCTGTTGTTCATTTACAATATCGTCCTGCTGGTAAAAACTTGGCTGAAGGGTCAACTTTACCGATGGAGTAAAATCGTAACTCAGGCTTGCATATAGATTGTCAGCGTCAAATTCATCTGTTTCCGGGTCCATTCCGTCCGATTCCCTGCGAGTGTAGCTAAGAAAATACCCGAATTTATCAATGGTAAAACCGTGACTTGCCTTATAAATCCTGGTATCGTGAGTGCCTAATGAGGAAGAGGCATAAAAACTCGGCTTTTTGGGAGAGGATTTTGTAATAATATTGATTACCCCGCTTACTGCTTCACTTCCGTAAAGACAGGACGCCGGTCCCTTGACAACCTCTATCCTCTCGATCATCTCGGCTGGGTATTGCTCCAGATCAACAGATTGCGATGTGCCTCTTCCTGTGCCCCCGCCGAAAACCCTTTGCCCATTAACCAGGACAAGGGCATATTCAGACGGTAAACCAAGGAGACTGGCTGTGGTTTTATTCGGCTGCCAGGATGATCTTTTCAGACGCACCCCGGTAATCCAGCCGAGTGCGTCAGCGGCTGATTCAATATTAGCCGCTTTAATCTCCTCCTTTGTAATCACGCTTACAGATGTGGGCACATCGCCAAGCGTATGTTCCGTTTTAGTGGCGGTTATAATCATACCTTCCAATTCGACCGCTTCCTTTTCTTCCATTGCTTTTTCATCTTCTTTTTTTGTTATAACTTCTTCTCCGGTCACATACTCCTCGGCCATGCCAATTACCGGCAAGGCTAAGAGTGAAACCAAAACAACTAACAACATCCTCATCTGAAAAACTTTTTTCATCTTGAACCTCCTTTTACAGTGCAGGGTAAAACATGTTCCGTGTAACAAAAAGATGTTTTAAATTTTTCCCTTTATGTTTCACAAATTCATGCTTCAACATCGATAACGGTTTACATTCCAGAGGTTCGGTGGTAGCATAAAAATGCCGGTTAACCCGAACCTCCTTTTGCATCAGGTTGGCTGGTGACAGGGTGGCATGGACTTTCGAGGGTCTGCCACCCTGTCTTTTTATCATGTTAAAAGCCTTGAGATATCTCCGGTTTTCAGGGTCTCCCTTAGCTCTTTTGCTGAATATTTTTTCCCTTCCATTTCAAATAATTTTATTGCGTTTTTGAAATATTCATTTGCTTTCTCCCTCTTGCCCATTTTCCAATAAACCAAACCCAAATTTTTCTTTGCCTCAGCATAACCCCTGCTCTTTCCCAGTTTGTAAGGGGTATTCAGCTCTATCACCTTTTCGAAATTTGAAATTGCCCTGTCGTATTCCTTAAGGTCCAAATAACACAATCCACGACCGGTATATCCACTGATTGCCAGTCTCTTAATCTTCGATCCGGTCTTGTCGGCATATAACTCTATGGCCTGTTTAAATTCTTTTTCCGCTTCTTTTCTTTTTCCGGTTTTATGATAGGTTTTACCCAGATACCTGTGCACCTCGGCAATGCCATACCCGTGTCCCTCATGGCTGCCGGAAGCCAGAGCCTTTTTGGAATCCGCTATTGCATTGTCATATTGGCCGAGCAGATAGTATGCTTTTGCCCTTCCTGCATACGATCGCCCGGTACCGCTATAATCTTTGAATTCCGGATCATTTTCTATCAAATTGATTATATTGCTGTAAGCTTCAACTAGTTTGTCGTAGTTTTTAAGCTTAAACCAGACACCGGCCCCATGGCCGCTCGGCGCTGTTGACCTTGGGTCTAATTCTAAGACCTTCTCATAATCTGAACCGGATTTTCCCAATTCATTTAGGGCTAAATAGTTCCTGCCACTGCTGGCAAATACTCCGGCTAATGCCTCCCTGCCCCACTTCTCCATTATTTTATCCTTCAATTTGATGGCCTTAGTATATTCTGCGGCCGCCTCATTCCAGTTCCCATACCTATAGTAAGCGTTTCCTTTCCCGGCAATGGCGAGGACAAACCCGGGATCAAGCTCCAATGCCTTGTCGAAATCGGCAAGCGCTTTTCGGTATTTGGCCTCACTATCTTTATCTTTTTTAAACGGTTTGCTACGGTAGATATAAAATTGATTACGGCTGATCCCCAGATTGTAGTGAGCCTCTGCGAACGTCGGATCCAGCTCTATTGCTTTAGTAAAATCCATGATCGCTTTATTATAAACCCCTTTTCTGTCCTTAACGCCCGGCACCCTGGCGCTCTTGAAATAAGCGAGACCGCGATTGCAGTATGCCGCTGCGAAATCAGGCTTCAATATTATTGCTTTGTTGTAGTCAGAGAGCGCCTTTTTGTATTCCTTGAGTTTGAAATAAACAAGCCCCCGATTATTGTATAAAGATGCATTGCCAGAATCGGACTCTATCCCAAGGTCATAATACTCGCCGGCATCCCGGTAATTACCCTTTTCATACTCGGCAAGTCCCAGCTTCTCAAATTTCCATTTCCCCTGAGTACTTGACATTGACCAGACAACCAACCCTATAAGGATCACCAGAGCTATCCCGATTATATTCCTCGTATTTTTGCTTTTATTTCCCATCGTCTTATCTCCTTTACTATAAAACGTTATTTCCACATAAACCAATATTCAACCTTCATTGGCCTGCCGCAAACCATTTCTTACCATCTACATTTGCTGCATATGGGATGCTCCCTCATAGTTTTGACAAAATCAGCATACCTCTTTGAGCGGATAATCTTTTTTACGCCTTCTTTCAGAGCATCTCCCAGATACATTTCCGGAAGGAAACAACAGGGGGTGACCTTTCCCTCCGCAGTAACAAAAACACACTGCCTAACTACCTTGCAGGGCAAGGAATGTCTTTGAGGTAAATACAGCTCTAACCCCCGCTTTCTTGTCAGCCTTTTCACGTTTATAAATAATGCCTTCTCCTCTTTGACAGAGATGTATTCCACAGTGGGGTCTACATTGTAAACATTGAACAGCCTGTGTAGAATTACCGCGTCCACCTCTGCTTCGGCGGCAAGCGCCAACAGGTCAAAAATCCGGTCAAGGTTCCCCTTGTATACGGTAATATCCATATAGACCCTGGGTATCTTGAACCCCTGTTTCTCTCTTTCCCTTATCAGTTCCTTAATCTGAGGCAGAATCGATCCAAGAAGATGATTATCATATACCCCAAAAGCAATCTCTCTTAAACCACTGCCAAAGACCATATCGATATGTTCCCCGATTAAGGTTCCATTGGTGGTGAGGTTTGTGTAAACCCTTTCGGATTCAGCATATTCTATCATCTGAAACAAGTGGGGATTCAAAAGGGGCTCGCCCCATCCATGCATACCTGCATACCGAAAATATCGAGACTTCAATATCTTTTTAAAATCATCTAAGGAAAGGGTGCTGTCCATATCATTCAGATTTCCCCTCATACATATCTTACAACTCAAGTTACACCTGCGGACAGGCTCAATTTGTAAAGTCAACGGATACTGCCGGAACATTTCTTAACCTTTGTTTTACACCAAATTCATTGGCCGGAGGGCGCATATGCTGCACCCCCCATACCTACAAAAAATCACTTTGCCTGAGGTTTTTCTTGTTTATCAGGGGCGGTAAATCCCCGGGTGAAATTCCACACCAACCCCGCACATAAAACGACTAACCCACTGATCTGGGGCCATATGTTGCAAATTCCCTGGCAACCGCTAACACTTCCCCCTGTAACGACACTTACTGGAACACACATTTTTCTCACCTCCTTTTTTAAAAACCTCTATTTTTTCAGGCCTTTCCCCCGAATATCATTCTAACTCCGGTTATATATACTTATAGTCAGAACCGGGATTACAGCCGGTTAGAATCTAAAGCTCAGGGCGGCGCCATAAGTCCGGTCTGTCATCGGGAACCCCTCATCATCTTCATATTCCTCATCAAAAAGGTTGTTCACATAGAGTTTTAAAACAGCATCTTTGATAAGACCCTGGTCTTTAAAAAGTATCTGCTCTATCCCAAAATCAAATACGTTATGCTCAGCCATTGCATAGTCATAGCAGACCCAGTTCCCTGAATTTGGAGGTTCCTCTTTGTTTACATGGGAGATCTGCTTGTCCTGAAATTTATAATCCAGGATGAACAGGGTATCTTCAAAGAGGTTGTAGCGAACACCGGCAGTTACCCTGTTCCTGGCCCGATCTCCCAGCTCCTTTCCCTGCGGCTCCGGGCCCTTGCTCTCCCAGTCATGATAGGCGTAGCTAACATAGAATGAGAGATCATCGAAAATGTTCCCGTTGAGTTCTACCTCCAGCCCCTCTTTATGCACCTCCTCAAGATTCATCTTAGAGTTGCCATAAATGGGGGGCGTACCCCCATATTTCCTCCAGTTGCGGCCTACCACAAAGTCTTTTATTTCATAGTGGAAAAAACCCACCTTTAAGTTTATGTCTTTCCAGATTCTCCTTGACAGTATAAAATCATAGCCAACGCCATGCTCGGGATCGACCTCGACCCCCAGACCCCCGCCTCAGATTATACAATATGATATCGGAGTCCATATCTTGCTGACACCGGCGGATATGGAAGTCTCCCTTAACACATCGGAAAGATCGTCAAGTTCATAGGTAAGAAAAAATTTTGGCACAACCTGGTTATAATCCTTTTCGATAAAGTCTTTCCGAACTAGCGGGTTTTTGTATGTTTGTGACCTTTCACTCCAATTCCTCCAGAAAATCTCGGCATTCTCATACCTGAGACCTGGAATCAGGGTAAGTCGTGGTAAGGCTTTCCATCTATCTTGAATATATATCCCATACATCCCGATTACTTTCTGATATGTTCCCCGAGATTCAAGCCTATCCCAGGATGCAAGCATGAGATTTCTGTAAAGTTTATCCATGTCAAAGCCCACTGTTATGAGATGATCTTCAAAAAGCTGTATCTCATCCTGGAGTCTTCCGCCATACTCCCGCCATTTCTCATCCCTGGATGATATTCTCTCAATCCCTAAGTCCTTATCATTTTTGTCTATGTAATCCCATTTCTTGCCGGTATGATGTTGGTGGTGGTAATACGCTCCCAATGTCCAGAGACCAACGGGAGTCGGCTGCTTGTAGGCCAGGCGGTACGAATCGTCTTTCTTGTTCATGCTCGGTTTCTGCCAGGGTTCATACGACCGCCATACTTTCGGTGTGTCTGGATACCTTGAATCATAGTCACTTCTGCTTGGATCGTTTATTACGGATTCTTCATAGTCCGAATCGCTGTATGATGCGTTTAAATAAATATATCCATCAGAAGGAAGAATATAACCGGCCCGGCCGGTTACGATATCTAAATCCGACTCGTGGTTCCTGAGATATCCATGGGTTTGATACTTCTGGTACAAGAGACCATAAACAAATGAATCAATGCCACCGTTGATGTCTATGCTGTGGTTCTGGGTATTGTAGGATCTGTAACTAGTTGTCACCTTAAAATCCGGCTTCACTGTCTCATATCTCTTTAGTCCTTTGGTTTTCATATTGATCACGCCTCCAATGCTCTTGCCCGGATAGAGCGGAGAATGAGGCCCCGGAATTATCTCGATACTCTCTATCTGTGGAAATGGGATAAGGTTGTAATCTACATCATCACTCCCATGGTGGGTATTTTGAATGGCTAAGCCGTCAAGGGCGATAATAAACCGTTTACCGGAGAAACCCCTCATGTAGATGGGGTCACGTTCTATATATAAATCACTGCCTCCCCGAAAATCTATTATTGCCCTGGTTTTTAAAACATCCATCACATTCTGTGGTGTGCCCGGCATCTTGAACTCTTCAACATTTATAATTGTAGATGACGGCTTAAGCACTACCTCTTCATTTTCTTTGGTGGCGGTTACAATCACATCTTCCAATTTAACCGCTTCCTTCCCCTCCTTTTTAGCCTTTTCTTCCTTCTTAACCTCCTCCCCACTCGTATATTCCTCAGCAAAACCAACTCCAAACACGGCCAGAAATGAAATTAACATTGATAGCATAGTCATTGTCTTAAGAAGCTTTCTCATTTTGAACCTCCCTTTTTTTCGTGTAACGTGTAATCGTGTAAAGTGCACGTCTCACGATTTCACGCCTCACGTTCACGTTAACACCTTTGACTTTCTGGAGGCCCGGTGGTAGCATAAAAATGCTGGTTAACCCGAACCTCCTCTTAGTGTTAGGTTGGCTGGTGGCAGGGTGGCATGGACTTTCGAGGGTCTTCCGCCCTGTCTTTTTATCAGCCCTTCTGTGAGCAAAGCCTGCCCATACTAATTCAAGGATATTTCTTCATCTTGATCACCTCCTCTTTTTTTTCGTGTAACGTGGTTCGTGTAACGTTTTTTACGTGTAACGTGTAACGTGATTTGTGTAACGTAAAAAATGTTATAAACCTCTTCACGATCACGTTTCAGGCTGCACGCTTCACGGTTAAAAATTGTATTGACTCTTTTTTTATTCCACCCTATTATTAAGAAAGATGGAATTGACACCAAAACAACTGGAAAATATTTGTAGAATTTTTACAAACCTTGGAACCCTATCTTTCGGGGCTATGGTTATTGGCAAATTTGTTTCTACCGTAACAATTCCGTGGCACGTATTTCTGAGTGGTCTGGTCTTTTCAGTCGCCATGTTTTTCCTGGCCATTATCATAGACAAAGGAGAAATCAGATGATTGAATTAACGATATTCTTTATAGTTGCAACCATTGCTGCTTGTGTTTTGACCTATTTCATTGTCCGATCCCGATCTGAAAGGCATTCCTCCAAATAATCCAACCCGTGAACAACCGCAAGAATATCGTGTAACGTTTTTTACGTGTAGCGTGTAACGTGGTTCGTGTAACGTAAAAAATGCTGTAAACCTCTTCACAAATCACGGTATACGGTACACAGTACACGTTTCACGCTTACCAATACCAATAAGGATATCCCCACCAATATGGTCGCCAGTAATGGTATAGCGGATATTCATGGTACATCTTTATGGACTCGGGTCTTGTCTTCCAGAGGTAGATCTTTCTTGCCTTAAGAAAGGGGTAGGTATATTCAATCTCACCTAAGGGTAGGGTCTTTACACCTTGAATCTCCCCGACCACAGTAACTTCCCTTCCCTGCCGATAGATAGCCACATCTAAATAATCCCGGTGCAAGACCAGAAATCTCCCCCCAGAGGTGTCCACCTCTTTGGGCCTGTCACTTCTATCAAGTGGTAGCTGCAAGACCTCGATCAGTGTCCCTTCCTTTTTATTAACCGCCCTCATGATCTTTCCGCCCCAAAGCGCTGTTTTCCCTTTATAGTCTTCAGGGTTCTTAATTACCTGGCCAAGGGCAATATTTTCTACACTCACATCTCTTAGCTCTTGCGGTTTCATAATGGACGCACAACCTGAAAAGATTATTAAAGATAGAAGAAGTAAGATAAACAGATTCTTTGCCATAACGTGCCACCTCCTTTTTCGTGAAACGTGTGACGTAAGAGACGTGTAGCGTGAAACGTGGTTTTGTATCTTTTTCATATTGCAGTCCTCCTCCTGAGCAGAAGACCGATTACAATCGGCGCGCCAAAGAACGCGGTAATGGCGCTTATCGGCAGTTCCACGGGAGAAAGTATCCATACCCTTTTCTTCCGACCCCATCTTTTCGTCATGTGAAGATGAAAAAAACCGGCATAATACAACCAGACAGCAACCGAATGAAAATAGTAATGGTTCCATGAAACAATGTCCGATCTTCCCAGGTAGCTCCAGATCATGCCGAAAAAGCCCGCCATGCATGATAATGCGAACCCCCATATGATTATCCGGTGAGAAATGTCATCCCTTCTCTTCTTGAAAACCAGAAGAGCCGCAATATAAGCCCCTGACAGAAAACAGGCATGAGAGATGAAGGCAAAAAGGTGAAACAGGTGCGAGTGGATGCTCCTCGACATAATGGTAAACGGTGGATAGTAGCTTTCTGAAAAAAAGATGGCGATAAAAGAGAAAAGCACGATAATTGGAACTATAGCAAGGCCCTCTCTCTCCCTTCTTAAGATGATCAAGAGAAAAGAGATGGCTGAGAGGCTGAGAGGCAGAAAAAATGGTTCCGAAAACATATTGCAATACGGCCATGTAAGCAATCGTCCGCTGATCTCTGAAATGAGATTCACAAAAAGACCCAGGCCAAGGAAAGATAGAGCCGCTCTTTTCCTGGATAAAGAATAGAAGACCAAACCGGCCAGGTAAAAGAGGGTGGCAATATAAAAACTATTTACCGGGAAGGACAGTGAGATCAATTTTTCACCTCGTTTGCAGTGACGCTAACTGTTTAAGTAATTCTTTGGCGTGCTTTCGCTGTTTGGGGAACCGGGCGGCCTTTAGAAAGGCGGCTCTGGCTGTGTCTTTCTTATCCATTTGCAGGGCGCAATAGCCCATCATCAGGTATGGTCGGCCCCTTTTAGGGTCGAGGCAAGCGCTTCGATCAAATGCATCATAGGCTTTGCCTAACCTTTCCTGCTCGTAAAGCGCCTGTCCCATCAAAAAGCAAAGCCCCGATGTCGGTCTTTTTTGCAATGCCCGATTTAACACATCTATTGCCTTTGCCGATTTGTGGGCAGCAATATAGGCTGAGGCCAGTTTTTCATAATTGGCGGGATTGTTCTCCAGGGTTAACGCCTTTTCGTAATATCCTGCTGCCCCCAGGGGCACTCCGACAGCGTTGTTGAGATCAGCAAGGAGCATGATCTCTTCCCGGTTTATGGGTGTTAGATATGAGTATACGGTCAGGGC
>JAUXFK010000245.1 GCA_030623035.1 Deltaproteobacteria bacterium
AGGTTATATCCGATTGACACTTTGATATTCTCTTTTAGTATAGGGTAAAGCAATTTGAACAGTTCTTCTTCAATCCCTATCCAGATTCTCTCTGATATGTTTTCAAGATGGTCCAAAAGACGCGTATCACTATTTCTGGGTGAAGAGAGAAAGATGACAAAAGAATCGACATCAAAGATATCCACGATAAATATATCTTCTTTTCTGAATTCAGAATTTTTAATTGCTTTTAGCATCGAAGCAATACGACCCAGAATATCACTGTATGTAATGGTTCCATAAATATTCTCTACCTTTTGTAAATGGTTGACCTGGATTGTGATGCAGGATATGTAATGCAATTTATTAAAAATTTGCTCAATTTTTTCATATTCTTTTATGATTGTGGTCAGCTTTAGTTTGTTATTAAAATAAAAGCCCTCATGGATTTGAGCAGTTATGTACTTTTTTTGGTCGGCTTGTTTATCCATCATTGAATTACACCTTTCTCAAGAATTGTCGCGTACTAGTAGAATAAATTATAGCTCTCATATTATCATCCCAGCATTTCTATAAAGGCTTGAACCCTGGTTCGCAACTGACCGATCCCGGATAGGTCATGCCCGGTTTCCAGAAAAATTGTAGGAATATCCTCGGCTTCCAATTTTTCTTGAAATAGCGGAGCTTCGTACAAAAAAGGATGGCAATACTTTAGGTTGAAATAGATGACACCGTCAACAGAAAATTCTCTAATGAGTTCCATAAGGTAGTCAAACCTTGCCTCCTGGGGATGCATACAGGCGCAAAGACAGCTTTCATTATTATACTTATAGATAGCATCCAGAGGATCTTTTTCTCTCTTTACCTGATGCCAGAAGTACTTGGTGGTAGTGCATAAGTCGTCTGCTACAACAAGTCCTCCTACCTCCTCTACCATACGGATTAAAGTGGGATCATCTATAATACTTCCAGTAATCAAAACCCTTGGGCCAGAATCATTATAGACTTCCCTGCCTTTCACTTCTTTAAGTAACTGCCTTAATAGCTGGTTACAACTCTCCTTTGGCATTAACATGCAAGCCATAACAATATCGAGTGCCTCCTCTCCAGAAAAGGGAGGATTCTCAACCTTTCTCAATAAATACAGCTCTTTTAGCAAAGCTCTGTTTTCGTTATAAAGATCAATTGCTTCTTGCAGCGATTCATCGCTGATACGATTTCCGGAAAGTTCCTCCATGGCCTGCTTAAACCTCTCTAACTCTTTACGATAGAGCTTATAGTTTGCTTCGTAAAGGAGCTTTTGAGGGTTATTTATGATATAGCAAGAGGAGGGTTTTATATAGAGATTCCACATATCATATAACTTGCGGACAGCATCACAGGTATTGCACAATGCCAGTCCATCTAAGAATTTCAGTTCACCCTCCAGTGCAAGATCGAAGACATTACGGATGAATTCACATACGCAAGGCTGGAAATAGGAGTCTGCCAAAGATACAGCTTTGGGTGTTCCGAAAAGGGGATAAGGTATCATCCCGGCAGCATAGATGATCTCTTCAGGCACATTTATACACCTATATCCCACGACTTTTTTGCCCTGGGCCTTCCAATCTTCTGGTATTCGTTTGGGGTTTTTCACAACATCGCGTAAAGTATTTAGTGCCTCCATTAGCTCCTCCTTTTGCTTGCGAGTAATGTCTCAATGAATGAGTCGATATTCGTCGTTGCGGTCACATCATCCCGTTCTCTGGTATCCAGGCCATCAAGATCAAAGATGGTCGTAGGTATACCTGCTTTATCATATACAGCGTCCTTGATTGGTCTGGTCATCCCAGGCAGAAGCCCGCAACTGCGTTTTACCACAGACAATACTCCGTCCGCCTGGAAGTCTTTGACTTCCTTCACTGTGAAATCAAGCATACTACCAAAAGGTGGGTTTAGAATGTCGGTAATGGTTCTAATAGCCAAACTCTCTAAAGGCTTTTCCGGGTTTAAAATGTTGGGATCAAATGCCCCTCCAAATAAATATTCGAGCCAGCTTTTTATTATGATAGCACCGTATTTTTCAGGATAGTTAAGAAGCTCCATATTGTAAAGCGTCGGCACACCAAAGAAATAGAGCCGGAGTTTTTCATCATCAAGAACCCCGATCTTATTTTCCACTCGTTCCTTAAGTTCATCACGTAGTTGTGTAAACAGATCCAATGCCAGGTTGGGCTCTGCAAGCCTGGTTGCCACGGAGCACCATAGGGCATCTACCGGTCCTATTGGTGTTGGCACGGCCTTTCTATATCCCTCAACCTCATCTAAGACCAACATTAAACGCCTGGAGAGGTCAACCGTGTCTTTGAGTCTATCCAAATCGAATTTATACCCCTGCCCCTTAATAAGATCGATGGCCTCTCTAAGCTGGCCAACGTAATATTCTACTGTATAATCAGGCACCTCATTGTTCTCCCATGTATTTAAGGGGGTATCTATCAATATGTATGGACATTTGAAGTGTTTTGCTGAAAATAAGAGGGATTTCGATTCTGATATACAAGGGATGTTGCTGGCAATTATAAGATCCGGTGTTGCAAATACACTTTCCAGGAAAGGGTCTCTTTCCTCAGCAGCAGCACAGCCGAGAAAACATCTGTGAAAAGCACAGACATCTCTGGAAAAACCCTTCTCCTCAGCAATTTCGCAGTATTGTCCTGATGACTGCATAAGGGCTACCACTGCTGAGATGAGTTCTAAATATATCACCGGCACATCCATGGCCTGGAATATCTCTTTGGGTACTAAGACAGAAGACCAGACAACCGGCTTGCCCTTATCCTTGGCCATCTTTACATTTGCTGCATAGGCCATCAAGATGTCAAACATCTGCGATGGAATTTGCAACTCCTTTTTCTCTGGTATTTCTGTTGTCATATCTATCCTCCTGGTTATTTAAATAATAAATTGCCTGCAAAATTGATGGAAGTACGGATTCACTTAACTGTTTAGCCAGTGCCCGTCCAGAAATGAGCAATTTAAATTGTTTGAACCCGAAAGGCGAGTTTTAAAATCGTGTGTCAAAATCGTCTGGAGTGAGCCTTATGTCTATCAAAAAATTATCCGGACAAAAGGATGAGGTATTTTATCAACATAGCGTTTATCATTCAGTTCAATATAAGCCTGCATGAATATTAAATGCATAACACAAAGGTATTTCCGTGTCAACAAAATACAATTTTTCCAAAAGAATTGTGTATTCTTAAAGCATTTCCTTAGAAAACGCATTATCTTTAAAGAATCACTCTCACACCTTATTCTCTGGAAAAAGAAGATGTCTGTTTTTATAAGGTAACGCTTTATATATTTCCAATAACTAATTATTATTAAATGTCAATATAACTTACTATATTTCAAGCTTCAGCAGAGATCAAGGGTGATAAAATCAAAAAAACTAAAGTAATTGAAAAAATAAGCCGACTATGATATTAAATAGATTTCATAATAGAGACTGTTCCGAAAAAAACGGGAATTCCTTTAAATACTTATAGTTAGATGTAATTTGTGACCATCACAATAAAACTACAATAAGCATTGTTTTTACGGCTTTTTAGAAATGTGATTCTTTTAGAATCAAATAGTTACGGTCTTTCATAAAACTTTTTTTCGGAACAGTCTCTAATAATCTTTAATTTAATAGTATAGGAATATCCTTTTTTGACAGGATGTACGGTAACTTCTCAATAAGTCCCAGGGCAGCCTCTGGATTCCAGCCTCCGCGGGAATGATGATTGGGGGTAAGTACCTGTCATTCCTGCGAAAGCGGGAATCCAGTAAATTCTTGCAATAT
>JAUXFK010000179.1 GCA_030623035.1 Deltaproteobacteria bacterium
GGAGTGTAAAAAATATGAGTGCAAAACGAGTTGTTTCAACAGCAAAATGGAGGCCCCATCACATCTTTTGTGTGCCGTATTTGGCTACTAATTTTCCTGAAAGGGGGAAAACCTTTAATCAGACAGAACTTAATATTAAAGAAACCATCCGGTCAGGTACGGATACGATAATAGAGGTCATCGAAGGCGTTGATGAACTCTGCCAGGCCTGCCCACTCTGTCAGGATGATGGTTGCCAGAGCCCAAACGGTAATGAAGACGCAGTCAGAAAATGGGATAAGATCATATTAAGGGGATTGGATATCTCATGTGGAGAAAGAAGAACAGCAAAGGAGTTTCGAGTGTTGATTGACAGGAAAGCACCTCTGGAATTTTGCCGTACCAGATGCCCCTGGAAGGATCAATGCGCAATCTTCGGTTGAGCAGGCTTTTTAATCCGTTCCACAGACCCGACCTTGGTCCACCCTCTTTTCTCTGGCGTGATAAAGATAAGTATCCAGCCCTCCTCCTCTCGTTCACACATAACCATAGACCCTTCATGAAGCTTAAACAGGACGGTTTCCCTTTCATCTGGTCCTGAGTGTACATTCATCTGTGGGGCGATAACAACCCCTCTTTTGTCATTGGTTTCACTATACCATTTCATTGTACCAGATACCCCAACAATGCCCCATAAAAGTCCAAGGCAGATCACCATATAAAAGCTCCATTCAGACCTTATCCATAGCCTCATTAGCAAAGAGGCCCAAAAAAGTAGATTTAGGATGACAAATAACCAGAAAACCGCTGATATGCCGAAATAATCTATCCATTGAAATATAGGGAAAGACGACGATTCTTCGATCTTGTCCTTTGTCATCTCTTTTGCATAGCGAAGATTAAAGTCCAGATCCGAATCCCTCGGCATTAGATACCTGGCGCGTTCATAGTTGAGTATCGCCTTACCCAACCGATTCAGCCGGACATAACAATTTCCCAAATTATAATATACACTCCCTCCCACAAACTGTTCGGATATCAACCGCTCATATGCTGATGCAGCCCTCTCATATGCGCCTTCCTTATAGTCCTGATTGGCCTGGAAAAAAACATCATATCCTTTAGCCCCTGATGAACCGTCCCACGCAAAGGCGGATAGCACCATAAATGCACAAAGAGCGCAGGCTATAAAAAAGATTTTCCCTTTGATATGGTTCATGGCAAAGCCCTGTCTATCTTCTTAATCGTAGCGATAAGGCCTTCTCTTCGTTTTCCTATATGGTCTTTCCCCTCATCTCCGGTATATATAGCAGCCTCTATGCTCAAAAGAATCTCCTTTACATCGGTTGCTAAATGTTTATCGACACCATTTTTTATAAGTATCTCGTATACCTCTTCAGAGGTCAGGCTCCCACTTTTTAGCCCCAAACGTTCGTTGAGGTACAAATTGGTTATCTTCACTATCTCTAAAAGAGGGGCATCCCCTGTCAAAACCTTCATACGCTTAGAAAACTTCGCAGCCGCCTTTTTTGCAATTATGGTATCCTCCTTAAGCTTATTCTTTCCCATGTATAATTTGACCCCCAAAACCAGAAGAAAAACAAGGGGGGGCAGCAGCACAGATGCCCCCAAAGGCCATATGCCAAGCCGCTGGAACCTGTTGGCCTTCAAACCATCCAGACCTTCATGAATAGAGAGAATGTCAAATCGCTGCATGTTTACCTCTTTCTTCCCAGGCTTTTCGACATGTATTTTTTGTTCGGCTTTTTGGGTATCTTCTTCTATACTCCCAGGTAATACCTCAAGGGTAAGGGGCTTTGTTCTGCTTTGGACATATTGCCCTAAGTCAGGATCAAAATAGCTCAATGTTAAGGAGGGAATCTCATAGTTCCCATCTTTTTGAGGAACAAGCGCCCATTTCATAGTTTTTTTACCGGATACCCCCTCAAAGGCTGTCTCAATATTGAGTGTGGGCTGATCTGTATAGAACTTTACATTTTTCATCTCTGGGATGTGTAAATCCGGCATCAAACGTGCGTTTCCCTTACCAGATACTACTGCTGTAAGGGTAGAAGACTCTCCTTTTTTCAATCGAGTCGGCATAAGGGATGTTCGCAATGAAAATTTACCAACCAGCCCGGAAAAATCTGCGGGCCTTCCCTCCTGTGGGAGAGGGTTTACTTCCAACCCAATAGGATTAGAACCTATAGATAGGGGTCTTGCCCTCGCAATATTAAAAAAAGGATCATCAAAGAAATCAAAAAGTCTGCCCCCTCTTGAATGAGCACGCTCACTTAAGACCTTCATCTTTAAATAAGCTGGAGGAACCGTATATGCGCCAGGTTTATCTGCAATTATGGCATATCTCAGTTCAATTACAGAATATCTTACCCCCTGCAACAAAGAGGTGTACGCTTTATGCTCCCCTAACTTTTTAAAGGTAAGCCCCTGTATCTCTGGAAGGATCAGATTTATGTCACTCACATCCTTGGTTCTATAAAACTTCAATGTATAGATAAACTCCTGGCCTATATATCCTCTGTCATCCGACAAAACCGCGGTTAAAAACAGGGAGCCTTTCTTCTCGCCTGACTCAGATGGGGGTTCTCGAACCTCAAGGTGCACAGTCTGACTCTCGTATTTCTTACCATTTATCAAAACTTCCGCAGGTCCGATTATAAATTTCCCTTTCTTTTTGGGCGTGATATAGTAAATGTAATCAACCCCTTTGCCGATCTGCCCATTTATTACTTGAAAGTGGCTGGAGGTTCCGCCTTCTGTCACATCAAAAGGCTCAAGCCCGTAAATAACAGGATGGAGTGCCTGCTTATTTCCCTGTATTTTAACCACCATTTTAATGGTATCGGATAGACTCGCTTCTTTGGAATGTACTTCTAGAGAAACTGTGGCCTGAGCACCAGCCAAATCAGCACAACAAAACAAACACACAACCAAAGCAATCATCCAAAAACAGCATTTGTATATATCCCTTACCATCTCTTACCTGACCCGCTCGTTTGTTTTCCCCGCTCTTTTTGGCCTTTAAGTATCATTGAACGGTCGTCTTTTATGTTTTCCAATAAGGCTTCGGCTCTATTCCTTGCCATCTGAGTATCGGTTGGAGGAAGGCTTTGTTTTGTTTCTTCTAATCCGTCATCATTCACTTTTGTGCCCTCAAGATCACCTGAGAGCGCCTCTTGCTCTGTCTTGGCTCGTTCCTTTCTATCCGCTTCATTGTCTTGTCCTTTTTTGTCCTGGGCTTCTTTGTCCATTCGCTCTTTTTGTGAATGGTTCCCATCATTGGGGGATTTTTGGCTTTTTTCTGATCTTTTCTCGTCTTTTATGCCATTATTCTTTTCATAATCAGGCCGGTCTTGCCCGTTTTTTTCTTCTTTTCTCTTTTCTTCCTTTTCTTCTGCTTGTTTTTTGCGGTAAAGAGAAAGCTCAAAATTGAACCGTGTATCCTCATCTTCTTGTTCTATCTTCAATGCCTCTTTAAAATCGACCGCTGCTTTGGCGAATTCTCCTTTTTTAAAATAGGCAGCCCCCCTGTTGTACAGAGCTCGAAAACGGATATTGTCATCATCCGTACGTCTTAACACACTGGTAAATGCAGCCTCACTCCCAACAATGTCTGCATTTTGAAAGGCAGCACAACCCCTGTTATAACGAAACCGCACATCCCTCGGATGATCCATATCCGCTTTTCTAAAGGCCTCCAATGCTTCTTTGAATTTGCCCTGACTGTACAGCTCCCCCCCGTCTGTCTGTGCAAAGATTAACGCTGTTTGCCCCCAGAGCATGAGAAATACGATAAAGCTAAGCATCCCCACTCTGATATAATCTTTCATTCAAAAACCCTTCCAATAAAAGCAAAATCATTGCCGCAAATAAAAATAGATAGAAACGCTCCTCAAATACCTTGATCTTGCCGCTCTTTAGTATGCCTGCTTCAGTCCTTTTTCGAATCCCATCAAAGTAGATTCTATCCAAATCCAAATCCCCTTGTATGGATCTCACATAAACACCTCCAGAAACACTTGCGATATCCCTTAAGGTCTTTTCATTCAATTTAGAAAGGACGAGTCTTCCCTGATCATCTTTTTCAAAACCTTCTTCTTCCATCTGGGGTACAGGACCTCCGGAAGGATCACCTAAGCCAAAGACAAATATGTGAATTCCAAGTTTTCCTGCTTTCTTCGCTGCAATTAATCCTTCCCCTTCATTATCTTCCCCATCGGTAATTAAGAGGATTACCTTATCTGAAAGGCTTTTTTCGTCAAATGAATCAGACGCTGTATCTATGGCTTTGCCCAAATCCGTACCGTAGACAGGGATAAGGTCAGGCGAAACCTGACCTAAAAACATCAAAAGGGCATTGTAATCCATAGTCAGAGGGCATTGTAAGAATGCATTGCCTGCAAAGGCTATGAGTCCCAGACGGTCCCCCTGGATTATATTTATCAGGTCAATTACTTCTCGCCTGGCACTTTCGAGGCGGTTTGGCTTGATATCTTCCACCAGCATACTCGAAGACACATCCATACACACCATTATATCCACCCCTCTTTGCGTCACCTCTTGAAAACGCTCTCCCCACCTCGGGCCTGCGAGGCTAAGAATCATCAGGCCCATCGATAATATCAAAAAAGATGCCCTGACAACCCTTCTTGGCTTCGTCTCTGAGATGCAAAGCCTATCCAACAGCTCACTGTCCGCAAACCCTTTTAATCCTTGATCTCGCTTCCTGCCTGCTATGATTAAAACAAAGACGATAAAAGGGAGAACCCATAAAAGGTTCAAGACCCATAATCTGTCAAAGATCATGGTATGCTCCTTATCAGAAAACTCTTAGAAAAAATCTCTAGGAAAAGCAAAATTAGCGAAGGAATAAGAAAATACGGATATAGCTCTTCAAAGTTAAAAAACTCCTTCACCAATATATCCGTCTTTTCAGCCTGATCGATCAAGTCATAAATTTCGGCTAACCTTTCACTGTTAGATGCCAGAAAGTATTTCCCTTTACTGATTTCAGCCACCTGCTTTAAAATACTTTCGTCCAGGTCCACTCTTTGATAGATAGTTCGTTCACCCAAAAACCCTCTCACCTTGAAGGGAACTGGGCCATGGCTGCCAACACCAATGGTATAAATCTTAATACCAAGGGTATTTAGAGCCTCAGCAGCCTCCAGTGGGCCTACGTCACCAAAATTGTTGCGACCATCGGTAAGGAGGATGACAAGCTTTGTATGGGCAGGGATGTCTTTTATTCTTTTCCCGGCTACTGCAAGGGCAGAACCAATAGCAGTGTTGTCTCCAGCCATTCCAATCTCCAATCTGTTTATCAACCCCAGTAATAATCCTTTGTCCATTGTCAGAGGTGACTGTGTGAAGGCATACTTCCCAAAGACAACCAACCCTATTCGATCATGCTCTCTCTTTTTAATAAAATCTGTTACGACCTTCTTGACTGCTGTCAAGCGGTCAACGGGTTTGTCATCCAGTTTAAAATCAATGGCCTGCATAGAGCCTGAAGTGTCGAGACACAGGATAATATCCACCCCGGAGGATTTGACTTCTCTTAAAACACTATAAAGCTGAGGTCGGCATACAGCAATTATCAAAAGAGCAATACAGATTGATCTCAAAATCAAGGGGATTTTATCTGTCAGTTCCCCCCTTGTCCCGATACTCTCCTTCAGCCAACTGGTACCGGAAAAGGTCATCGCTGATCTTTGATATCTCACGCGAATGATAATCCACAGGATCAAAGGTATAAAAGCAAGCATGAGATATGGATATGCAAAACGAAACACGAGGCCTAACCTTCCTTCGGTGATTTTAGTAGAGTATGTAACAGTTTAGCTTTTTGAAAAGAGTTGCAAGAAGCGGCGGTCAAATTTTAATGCGTGTAGTTGTCTGAGCTTCTTAGTGAGCGTTAAGAAAGA